>CASECK010000075.1 GCA_949286295.1 uncultured bacterium
CTCCAGCCGCGCCAGCTCCTCCTCCGGGTCCCTGCCGCCCTGGGCCGGGCCGGACGGCGGGCTGAGGACACCGATTCTATGCAGCGGCCCTATGGCCGCCCCGGGGGAGAGCCCCCGGCCTGTCCTGCGCTCCATGGGCGCGCCCCCTTCCCAAATTCAGAGATTTTCCCGAAAAAACCGCTCCAGGGCGGCCAGCGCCCCATCCTCGTCGCCGCCCTCCACCCGGACGGTGACCTGGTCCCCCGGGACCGCGGCCAACAGCATCAGGTTGAGCAGTCCCCCCGCGTCCGCGGTCCGCTCCCCCTTTCGGAGGGTGACGGCGCTATCCAGCTCCTGGGCCAGCTGGACCAGGCGGGCGGCAGGCCGGCCGTGCAGCCCGGCCGGGTTGGCGATGGTATGGGTGAACTCTCTCATCACGGTTCCTCCCCTCTGAAGATGGCGGACACGCTCCCGCCCGGGTGTGGGCGCTGCCTTCTCGCTCTGGCCGCCCCTCTTCTGATTGCATCATAGCACGCCCCGGGAGAAAGGTCCAGCAAAATTCACTGTTTACAAATTATTCACAACTCTCCCCCACTCTTGCCTTATATTGAAGGCAGCACCTCTCCCTGCAACGCCCGATACATTTAAATACAGGAGGAGACCATATGAAAAGAGTACGCAACCTCTTCCGCGCCCTGGTGTGCGCCGGCCTGCTGGCCTCCCTGGCGGCGGCCCCCGCCCTGGCGGCGGACCAGGCGCCGGAAAAACAGGGGGATTTCTATGTCCTGGTCAACGGCCAGTACCTCACCTTCCCCGACGCCACCCCTCAGCTGCGCGACGGCCGCTCGTTCCTGCCCTTCGCGGCGGTGTTCAGCCACCTTGGCTTCTCCGATGTGCGCTGGGATGGGGACAGCGGCACCGTCACCGCCGTCAAGCCGGACGCGTCCTACGCCCCCGCCAACGGCGGCCAGACCCAGACCGGGGACCTGACCGTGGAGCTGACCATCGGCTCCAAAGTCCTCGCCTACCAGTATGCAAACGACCTGTTGGCCGGTCCTGACGGCCAGCTGGTCCAGGCGGTCCACACGGTCCAGATGGACGCGGCCCCCTACCTCTCCCAGGGCCGCACCTACGTCCCCCTGGGCCTGGTGGCCGGCGCGCTGGGCTATCACGTGGGCTGGGACGCTGTGGCCGGCGCCGTCATCATTGACGACGTGGACGCCCTTCTGGCCGCCAACACCGAGAGCTATACCCTGATGGACCAGTATCTGGAGTACAGCCGCGCCTTCGCCCAGGGCAACTGGCGGGTCACCGGCGCCGGTTCCATGGACATGGCCCTCCAGTCCAACGCCGGCGGACGGGCCGCGGATGCAACCCTCCGCGCGGAGGGGGAGTATGAAATGCTCACCTCGGGCAACACCGCTTTTGAGTTTGACGGCCAGGCGCAGCTGGATATGGCCGCCACGCTGAACGGCGAGGACGCCACCGGCCTGCTGGCTGCGGAGAGCGGCCTGTCCTTCCCCCTGCGCTTTGAGCTGTCCCTGCGGGGAGACCTGGCCCAGGGCGGCCTCTACTTCCGGCTGGGCGGAGACCAGCTGTCCCAGCTGACCGGCTGGGACCCCGCGCTGTGGTACCACCTGGACCTCAAGTCCCTGTTCGACCAGACGGCCGGCCTTACCGGCATGGACCACGCCCAGATGCTGGCCCTGTCCAACACCTCCCAGAGCGCCAGCTTCGCCGATACCCTGGAGATGATTCTGCGCGCCGCCCCCCTGACCTCCGTACAGGCCACCACCGCCGACTACCTCGCCCTGTACAACGCCATGTTCGGCGACAGCGCCTTTGAGAAATCCGGCTCCTCCTATGTCAACTCCTTCCTCGCGGCGGAGGAGGCCCAGGGTTCCTTCACCCTCTACACCACTGGCGGCAAGGTTGACGGCTACGCCATCCAGCTGCGCGCCGGCGGATCCGGCCTGAGCATGGAGCTCGACGCCTCCATGCGGGAGGACAAACAGGAGATGTCCATGGGGCTGTCCGCCTCCACGGCGCAGCCCCTGGAGGACGGCTCCACAGCCACCACGTCCTTCCGCCTGGGGCTGAAGCTGGACGGAACCTATCACACCACCACCCAAGCCCCGGAGACCGAGCCCCCCACGGGGGAGGCCTGGGTGAGTCTGGCCGGCGATAGCGCGCCGCAGCTTTAAACCTCCTCACAATCACGCGGCGCCGCCCCTTATCAGGGCGGCGCCGCGGTTTTTATTTTCTCTTATTCCTTCTCCGGGATGGGGGTGGGGGCCTCTGCCTTGTGCTCCCCGGCGGCGCAGGCCTGCCTCAGCGCGTCCAGGGCGGCGTTCTGGTCGGCCATGAGCCTGCCGACACGCTCCAGGCACTCCCCCGCCTTGCCCAGCTCACCGGCGGTGTGGGCGGCGGCGGACTGCACCCGGCTGCGCAGAGCCTCGTACTCCCGGGCCACCGTCTGGAACCACTGCTCGGTCTGGCGGCGGAGGCGGCGGGCGTCGGCCTGGGCCTGCTCCTGGACAATCTGGGCCCGGCGGTGGGCCTCCAGCTCCATACCGGCGGTGCGCTCCTTCAGGGCGGCGTAGGCCTGCGCCCCCGGGGCCAGCTCGTCCACCTTGGCCTGGAGCTGGTCCCGCTCGGCCCGGGCGCGGTCCAGCTCCTGGGCACTCTGGGCGAGCTGGGCGCGGCTGGCGGACAGCTGGGCGTTGACCTCGTCCAGCCGGGCGGACAGGCTGTCCCGCTCCTGACAGGCGGCCTGCAGCTCCTGCTCCCGCAGCTCCAGCTGGCCGCGCAGCTGTTCCAGCTTCTGCTCCAGGGCCTGGGCGCGCGCGCCGGCCTGGTCGATCCGGCTGTGGAGCTGCTCCTGCTCCTGGGCGGCCTGCTTGGCCTGTTCCTCCAAATAATTCATCACATCCTGACGGTTAAAGCCGCCCAAGGCGGCGCTGCGGAAGGGATGATCCATGCTCCTGCACCTCTCTGAAAAAGCCCCGAATGGGCGCCGGTATTGTCATTATCGCGTCGTTTTCTTTGGTATCTTATCACACTTTGGCGGCAATTACAATCTCATTCTCCCCCTTTTCCTGAAAATCCTCACAACTTCCCTGGATTTCATTGACGGACATGGCCCGGGATGATATACTTACTTAGTTTTAAATCTGTAAACAAGCGCGGGGGTGCCCCACCATGTGGTGTTCCGATAAATGGAAAGATTATGAGCTCATCGACTGCTCCCGGGGAGAGAAGTTAGAGCGCTGGGGCAGCCAGCTTCTGATTCGTCCGGACCCCCAGGCCATCTGGAACACGCCCCGGCTCCACCCGGGCTGGAAACACAGCGCCGGGCGGTATGTCCGCTCCTCGACCGGGGGCGGGCAGTGGCAGAACAGCTCCATGCCCCAGCGGTGGAGCGTCTCTTACGGGGCGCTGAACTTCAACATCAAGCCCATGAATTTCAAGCACACCGGCCTGTTCCCCGAACAGGCGGCCAACTGGGACTGGGCCCGGGAACAGATTCTGGCCGCCGGGCGGCCGGTCTCGGTGCTCAATCTGTTCGCCTACACCGGGGGGGCCACGGTGGCCTGCGCCGCCGCAGGGGCCGCCGTGTGCCACGTGGACGCGGCCCGGGGTATGGTCCAGTGGGCCAGGGAGAACGCCAAAAGCTCCGGCCTGGAGCAGGCCCCCATCCGCTGGATCGTGGACGACTGCGCCAAATTTGTGGAGCGGGAGATTCGCCGGGGCCGGCGGTACGACGCCGTTATCATGGACCCCCCCAGCTACGGCCGGGGCCCCACCGGCGAGGTGTGGAAGTTAGAGGAAAATCTCTACCCCTTTGTGGAGCTGGTCAGCGGGGTGCTGTCCCAGCGGCCCCTGTTCGTCCTTTTGAGCTCCTACACCACCGGCCTGGCCCCCAGCGTGCTCACCTACATCCTGCAAAGCGTCCTGTCCGGGAAGTTCGGCGGCCACACCGTCAGCGGCGAGCTGGGCCTGCCCGTCACGGCGAGCGGCCTGATTCTGCCCTGCGGGGCCGCGGGGCGCTGGCAGGCGGACTGAGCGCGCCGGCCTGAACTGTCCAAGCGAGGTTTTTGTTATGAACGACCCCATCATCCAAACAACCGGCCTGCGCTTCTCCTATCCCGCCGCCGAGGGGGTGACCCCGGTGGTGCTGGACGGGGTGGACCTGTCCATCCAGGAGGGCTCCTTTGTGGCCGTGCTGGGCCACAACGGCTCGGGAAAATCCACCCTGGCCAAGCACTTCAACGCCATCCTGCTGCCCTCCGGGGGGAGCGTCTATGTGGACGGCATCAACACCGCCGACGAGGCCAGGCTGCTGGACGTCCGCCGCACCGTGGGCATGGTGTTTCAGAACCCGGACAACCAGATTGTGGCCAACGTGGTGGAGGAGGACGTGGCCTTCGCCCCGGAAAACCTGGGCGTCCCCCCGGAGGAGATTCGCCGCCGGGTGGACGACGCGCTGAGGGCCGTGGGGATGTACGAGTACCGGGAGCACGCCCCCCACCTTCTGTCCGGCGGACAGAAGCAGCGGGTGGCCATCGCCGGGGTCATCGCCATGCAGCCCCGGTGTATCGTGCTGGACGAGCCCACCGCCATGCTGGACCCCATTGGCCGGGCGGACGTGCTGCGCACCATCCGGACCCTGAACCGGGAGCGGGGGGTGACCGTCATCCTCATCACCCACCATATGGACGAGGCCGCCCAGGCCGACCGCCTTGTGGTCATGGCCAAGGGCCGGGTGGTGGCCGACGGCGCGCCCCGGGAGGTCTTTTCCCATGTGGAGCAGCTGCAGGCCGTCGGCCTCACCGTCCCACAGACCACTCTGCTGCTGTGGGAGCTGCGTCAGGCGGGGGTGAAGGTGCCTCTGGACGCCCTGTCCGACGAGGAGTGCGCCGCCGCCCTCTGGGCGGCGCTGGCCTGAGCGCTGCGCTCCACCATTCTGCCATAAGGACGTGAAGCCTTTTGGAAGCCATCATCCAGACAAAAAATCTGGTCCACACCTACTCCGCCGCCACCCCCTTTGAGCGCACCGCCCTGGCGGGTGTGGACTTTTGCGCCTACCCCGGGGAGTACCTGGGCATCATCGGCCACACCGGCTCGGGCAAGTCCACCCTCATCCAGCATCTCAACGGCCTGCTCAAGCCCACCTCCGGACAGGTGCTCTTTCAGGGGACCGACATCTGGTCCGACCCCAAGCTCACCCGCCGCACCCGCTTCCAGGTGGGGCTGGTGTTCCAGTACCCGGAGTATCAGCTCTTCGAGGAGACGGTGTACAAGGACATCGCCTTCGGCCCCCGGAATATGGGCCTGGACGAGGGGGAGATTGACCGCCGGGTGCGCGCGGCCGCCTACTTCGTGGGCCTGCGGGACGACCAGCTGGACAAGTCCCCCTTCGAGCTGTCCGGCGGCCAGAAACGCCGGGTGGCCATCGCCGGGGTCATCGCCATGGAGCCCAAGGTGCTCATCCTGGACGAGCCCACCGCCGGCCTGGACCCGGAGGGGGTGGAGTCCATCCTGCAAAACATCCGGGACTACCATACCGCCCACAACGCCACCATCATCCTGGTCTCCCACTCCATGGAGGATATGGCCCGGACGGTGGACCGGCTGGTGGTCATCAACGACGGGCGCATCCCCTTTCAGGGCACGCCCCGGGAGGTGTTCCGGCATGGGGAGGAATTGGAGGCCATGGGCCTGGGCGTCCCTCAGCTCACCCGGGTGTTCCACCGGCTGCGGGCCCTGGGGGCGGACATCGACCCGTCGGTCTACACCCTGGAACAGGCCAAGAGGGCCATCCTGGACGCCCTGGAACGAACCCCCCGGAAAGCCCATTCTGGGCTCTTGGGGGAGCGGAAGAAGGAGCCTGGAGATATGAAGTTTTCCGCGCCAGCTGGAAATGGAGCGGAACAGGCCTCTTCCGGCGCGGGAAAGGGGGCGGAGTAAATGGCGCTGAAGGATATCACCCTGGGCCAGTACTTCCCCGGCAGCTCCCCGGTGCACAAGCTGGACCCCCGCACCAAGCTCATCGCCGTGGTGCTGTACATCGTGGCCCTGTTTCTGGCCAGGTGGTTTGTCTCCTACGCGGTGATGTTTCTGGCGCTGGCCGTCTCCGTCGCCGTCTCCCGGGTGCCTTTGCGCTCTATCCTCCGCGGGATGAAGCCGGTGGTGTTTATTTTGATTTTCACCGCCGTGCTCAATTTGTTTTACACCCCGGGGGAGACGGTGCTGGCCCGCTTCTGGGTGCTCACCATCACCCTGGAGGGGGTGTTCCAGGCCTTTTTCATGGTGGTCCGCATCCTGATGCTCATCGCGGGCACCTTCCTGCTGACCTACACCACCTCCCCCATCATGCTCACCGACGGGCTGGAGGCCCTTCTGGGTCCCCTGAAGCGCCTGCGGGTCCCCGTCCACGAGCTGGCCATGATGATGTCCATCGCCCTGCGGTTTATCCCCACCCTCATTGAGGAGACGGACAAGATTATGTCCGCCCAGCGGGCCCGGGGGGCCGATTTTGAGAGCGGCAGCCTGCTTCAGCGGGCCAAGGCCCTGCTGCCCCTGCTGGTACCCCTGTTCATCTCCGCCTTCCGCCGGGCCGACGAGCTGGCCACCGCCATGGAGTGCCGCTGCTACCACGGCGGTCAGGGCCGCACCCGGCTGCGCCAGCTGAAGTACCAGGGCCGGGACGTGTTCACCCTGCTGCTGTTCGCCCTGCTCACGGCGGGGGTGGGGGCGCTGGGCCATTTTGGGCTTTAACTGCGCCCCTGCCGCGCCCTGGCAAAGAATAAGTTTTCCCGAGGGTGACACCATGGAAAAAAACATCGCCCTGAAGCTGATGTACAACGGCACCGCCTACCACGGGTGGCAGGTGCAGAAAAACGCCCTGTCGGTGGCGGAGACCCTGGAGAAGGCCCTGTCCTCGGTGGTGGGCCACTCGGTGAAGTGCACCGGCGCAGGCCGCACCGATGCGGGGGTCCACGCGGAGACCTACGTGGCCAACTTCCGCACCCGCTCCACCATCCCCTTGGACCGCCTGCCTCTGGCGGTGAACACCCGCCTGCCCGACGACATCGTGGTGGTCCGGGCCGTCCAGGTGCCCGACAGCTTCAACGCCATCGGCTCCTGCCGCCGGAAGGAGTACACCTACCGCATCTATAACTCCCGGCTGGGCAACCCCTTCTATGTGGACCGGGCCTGGTTTTACCCCAGGCGGCTGGACGAGGCCGTGATGCAGCGGGCCGCCGGACAGTTTGTGGGCACCCACGACTTCCGGGCAGTGCGCTCGGTGGGCACCCAGACGAAAACCACCGTGCGCACGGTGTACTATTTCGACGTCTCCCGCACGGGGGAGCTGATAGAGTGCAAGGTGTGCGCCAACGGCTTTCTCTATAACATGGTCCGGGCCATGGTGGGCACCATCGTCTATGCCGCCGAGGGCAAGCTCGCCCCGGAGGACATTCCGGCCATTCTGGCCTCGGGCAACCGGACCCTCTCCGGCCCCACCGCCCCGCCCGGCGGGCTCTATATGACAAAGCTCTGGTACGACGAGGACGTGCTGTAAGCCGCCCGGCGTCATACATCCCCCTGAGAAAGGCATATGGATATGAACAGCGACAAGGCCGCCAAGGCGGCGAAAAAACCAAATCTCTTCCTGCGCCTGCTGGCTCTGGCGGCCACCGCCGCCCTGGTGCTGGGGGCCCTGGCCCTGGTCGTCAACCGGGAGCGGTTCAATCTGGACGCGGTGAAGCGCTGGCTGGCCTACCGCACCATGGAGACCACCGAGACCGGCCAGGCCGCCCCCCTCACCCACGCGGGGGGTGACAAGATGTCCATCGCCTGTCTGGACAGCGGAATCCTCACCGCCTCCTCCTCCGGCGCCCACTACTATGCCCTGGACGGCAGGCAGTACGCCGAGCAGGTCCATCCCCTGGACAACCCGGTGCTGTCCGTCTCCCGCTCCACCGGCGCGGTGTACGACGCGGGCGGTCAGACTCTGTTTCTCTTTCAGCACGGCCAGGAGTGTACCGACCTCACCCTGACCCAGGGGGGCAATCTGCTGTCCGTGCGCCCCAACGACAGCGGCTGGCTGGCGGTCACCGCCCAGCAGAGCGGCTATAAAGGGGCGGTCACCGTCTATGACGCCGGCCATCAGCCGGTCATCCAAATCAGCCTGTCCTCCACCTTTGTGGTGGACGCCGCCCTGTCCCCGGACAACCGGACGGTGGCGGTGGCCACCATGGACCAGCAGGGCGGTTCTTTTTACAGCCGTCTGCTGTTCTACCCCGTGGACCAGAAGGAGCCCTCCGCCCAGGTGGAGCTGGGCAACACGGCGGTGCTGGACCTGGACTATGAGGACGGACAGGTCTGGGTGCTGGGGGAAAACCAGCTGCTCATCGCCGGGGAGGACGGGCAGACCCTGGGGAGCTACTCCTTTGGCCGCAACTATCTGAAGGGCTGCGACCTGGGGGGGGACGGCTTTGCCCTGCTGCTCACCGGCCTGTACCGGGCGGGCGCCGCCAGCCAGGCCCTCATCATCGACGGACAGGGGCAGGCGGTCCATTCTCTTGAGCTGTCCGGCCAGGTGCTGGACTACTCCGCCGCCGGGCGCTACTGTGCCCTGCTCACCGGCGGACAGCTGAACATCTTCACCCAGGCGCTGGAGCCCTATGCCCAGCTGCCCGGCCTCCAGGGGGCCCGCCAGGTGGACCTGCTCCACGACGGCTCCGCCCTGCTGGCCGACAGCCAGCAGGGCTGGCTGTTTATCCCCAGCTGACCCAGAGGAGGAACCCATGAACTATCTTTTCTTTGACGCGGCCATCGGCCTTGTGCTGTTGATTTTTCTGTGGCGGGGCTATGCCCGGGGCTTCGTCCTGACCCTGTGCGGCTTTCTGGCCCTGTTTGTGGCCCTGCTCGGCGCCTCTTTTCTGTCCGGCGCCCTGGCTGAGCCGGTGGGCCAGGCCATCGTCCCCGTGGTGGAGCGCGGCATCCGCCAGGCCCTGGAGCAGTCTGTCCAGCAGTCGGGTCAGACCGGACTGGAGGGGCAGCTCGTCCTGCCGGAGGACTCCCCCCTGGGCGGCCTGCTGGCCCTGATTCAGGACAGCGAGGTCTACCAGGAGCTGATGGACACCCTCCAGAGCGCGGTGGACCAGGGGGTGGCCGACGCCACCGCCGCCGCGGCCCGGCTGCTGGCCGGGTACGCCGCCGTCCAGATTGCCCGGGGCATCCTGTTCTGCCTGTGCTTTGTGGGGGTGCTGGCCGCCTGGTTCCTGCTCAGCCACGCCCTGGACCTGGTGGCCCGGCTGCCGGTGCTGTCCACCCTCAACCACTGGGGGGGCGGGGCGGTGGGCCTGCTCAAGGGGGCGCTGGTGCTGTTCACCGCCGCCTGGCTCTTCCAGGGCATGATTCCCCCCCAGGCCGTGGAGCAGACCAAGCTGCTGCGCTTTTTCTGTACGGCCAGCCCCCTGACCTTCCTGACGCCCCTGCTTGCCTGAATTTCTCAGGGGGAAGTTCATGACCAGTTCACATTTAAGGTGTACCATACACAACAAATACCACTTCCCCCTGAAAGGAGACGGACCATGCAACCAACCATGTGCAGCCGCTGCGGCAAAAATGTGGCGGTTATCTTTATTACCAAGTTAGAGGGCGGCGCCTCAAAAAACGAGGGGCTGTGCCTCAAGTGCGCCCGGGAGCTGGGCATCAAGCCCATCGACGACATGATGAAAAAGATGGGCATCAGCGACGAGGACCTGGACAGCCTCACCAACGAGATGATGTCCGCCTTCGGCGGAGCCGAGGGCATGGAGGGACTTGTCAACCCCGACAAGTCCGGCGACGGGGACGACGAGGGGCGCACGGCCACCTTTCCCTTCCTCAGCCAGCTGTTTGGAAACGGCGGCAACCCCGCCCCCCAGCAGCCCGCCGGGGACGGCGCACAGACCCGGACCGACAAGGCCGGCAAGGGCTCCAAGCGGAAATTTCTGGACAGCTACTGCATCTCCCTGACCCAGAAGGCCAAGGAGGGCAAGTTAGATAAGCTCATCGGCCGGGACCGGGAGCTGGAGCGGATGATTCAGGTGCTCAACCGCCGGCAGAAGAACAACCCCTGCCTCATCGGCGAGCCCGGCGTGGGCAAGACCGCCATCGCCGAGGGGCTGGCCCAGAAAATCGCCGCCCGGGATGTGCCCTATAAGCTGCTGGACAAGGAGGTCTACCTGCTGGACCTGACCGCCCTGGTGGCCGGCACCCAGTTCCGGGGCCAGTTTGAAAGCCGCATGAAGGGCCTGATTGAGGAGATTCGCAAGCTGGGCAACATCATCCTGGTCATCGACGAGGTCCACAACATCGTGGGCGCCGGAGACGCCGAGGGCAGCATGAACGCCGCCAATATCCTCAAGCCCGCCCTCAGCCGGGGCGAGCTTCAGGTCATCGGCGCCACCACCCTCAACGAGTACCGCAAGCACATCGAGAAGGACACCGCCCTGGAGCGGCGCTTCCAGCCCGTCATTGTGGAGGAGCCCTCCATCGAGGACAGCATCCGAATCATCCAGGGGGTGGCCCCCTATTACGAGGCCTACCACCAGGTCTCCATCTCCCCGGAGATGTGCCGCCAGGCCGTGTTGATGAGCGAGCGGTACATCACCGACCGCTACCTGCCCGACAAGGCCATCGACCTGATTGACGAGGCCTGCTCCAACGTCAACCTCCACAATCAGACTCTGGCCCGGCTCAACGAGGTGGACAAGGAGCTGGCCGACCTGGCCAAGGAGCGGGAGGTGATGATGGCCGCCGCCACCGAGGAGGCCTACCAGCGCCTGGCCGCCATCAAGAGCATGGAGCTGCGCCTCCAGGACGAGCAGAAGCAGCTTCAGAACAGCGCCCAGCGGGTATTGACCCAGGAGAATCTGGCCAACGTCATCGAGCTGTGGACCAACATCCCCGCCAGCCGCATCCAGGAGCAGGAGTTCCAGCGCCTGGCCAAGTTGGAGGAGCGGCTGCGCTCTCACATCATCGGCCAGGACGAGGCGGTGAAGGCCGTGGCCGCCGCCATCCGCCGGGGCCGGGCCGGCATCAGCCCCAAGCGCAAGCCCGTGTCCTTTATCTTTGTGGGGTCCACCGGCGTGGGAAAGACGGAGCTGGTCAAGCAGCTGGCCGCCGACCTGTTCGACACCCCGGAATCCCTGATTCGCCTGGATATGTCCGAGTTTATGGAGAAGCACGCCGTCTCCCGAATCATCGGCTCCCCCCCGGGCTATGTGGGCTATGACGAGGCCGGGCAGCTCACCGAGAAGATTCGCCGCAAACCCTACTGCGTGGTCCTCTTTGACGAGATTGAGAAGGCCCACCCCGATGTGCTGAACATCCTGCTTCAGATTTTGGATGACGGCCGCATCACCGACGCCCACGGCCGGGTGGTGAATTTTGAGAATACCGTCATCGTCATGACCTCCAACGCCGGCAGCAACACCCAGGTGGGCAGCGTGGGCTTTGGCCGCACCGCCAACGAGCAGAGCCGGGAGCGGGCCATGAAGGCCCTCCAGGACTTCCTGCGGCCGGAGTTTATCAACCGGGTGGACGAGATTGTCTGCTTCAACCAGCTCACCCCCGAGGACTTCAAGGGCATCGCCGCCATTATGCTCCGGGAGCTGGCCCAAGTGCTATCGGAGAAGGATATCCGCTTCACCTGGGATGAGACGCTGCTGGACTATCTGGTCAAAAAGTCCTACTCCGCCGTCTACGGCGCCCGGAACCTGCGCCGCCTGCTTCAAAAGGAGCTGGAGGACGCCATCGCCGTCCGCCTCATTGAGAGCTATCAGCATCCCGTCACCCAGCTGAAAGCCGCCTCCGACGGAGAGGCCATCCAGCTGCTGGCCATGTGACCGGCCGCGCGCCGCGCGGTCCACAATAAAATGAGGTCCGGCCCGGTAGAACTACCGGGCCGGACCTTTTTTGCTTTCTCTCTCTCTCCGTCCTTACGCACACATAAGGAATTTTACCGCTCAGGCGGCCAGATTGGGAACGTAGTTGGCAATGAACCAGATGACGAAGGGCTGATAGAACACGTCAATCAGGAACGCGCCGATGATGGGCACGATAATCATGGCCTTCTTGGACTCGCCATACCGGCCTTGGATGGTGGTCATGTTGGCCATTGCGGTGGGCGTGGAGCCGATGTCGTGGCCAATCAGGCCAGCGCACATCACAGCCGCGTCGTAGTTCTTGCCCAGGATGCGGAAGATGACAAAGTAGGTGAGGATGAACAGCACCACGCACTGCACGCACAGGACAATCAGCAGCGGGCCGGCCAGGTTGGCCAGATCCAGCAGGTTCATGCCCACCATGGCCATGCTCAGGTAGATGCCCAGGGCCACGTCGCTCACATTGTCATTGAAGTCCAGGCTGAACTTGTAGAAGTGGAACTTGTCGTTGAGGTTGCGGATGATAACGGCGAAGAACATGGAGCCCACGTAAGCGGGGATGGACATCCCAATCAGGCCGCCCAGATAGGACACCAGCACAGAGCCGCAGGCCATGCACAGGAACAGGGCGGTCAGGTTCTTCATGACGTTGCCGTAGTTCATCTCGATGACTTCCTGCTGCTCGTAGCCGCTCATGTCCACCTGGAAGTCGTCGTTCTCCTTGGGCTTGAGGTTGTACTTCTCGATGAGGCGGCGGCCCAGAGGTCCGCCGGTCAGGTTGGCGACCACCAGGCCGAAGGTGGCGGCGGTCAGGCCCACCAGCTGAGCGCCCTCATAACCCATCTCCTGGAAGGTCTCGCCGTAAGCGGTGGCGCCGCCGTGGCCGCCCACCAGGGCGATGGGGCCGGAGACCAGGCCGTAGGCGGCGTCCAGGCCCACCAGGTCGCCCACGCCGACGCCGATGCCGGTCTGCATCACGGTGATGGCCACGTTGACCAGCCAGTAGATGATAAACAGCTTACCGCCGGTGATCAGCACCTTCAGAGAGGCGCCCAGACCCACCGTGGTAAAGAAGGCCAGCATAAACGCGTCCTGCAAAGAGGTGTCCAGGTCGAACTTTACGGTGTTGCTCAGGGTGAGGCACAGGTTGATCACCACGAACAGCGTGCCGCCCACCACAGGAGCGGGAATGCAGAACCGGGTCAGGAATCCCACCCGCTGCCGGATGGCGCTGCCGATCATCAGGACGACGGCGGCCAGCGCCAGGGTGCAGATGCTGTCCAGCGATACGGTAAGTACGGAATCAATTACTTCTATCGCCATGTTACATTTCCTTCCTTCAAAATGATTTGGCATTCTGAAAAAGCGTTCCCTGTCTTTTTGCAGGATGCCATCCCTCTTCCTCCATAATCAAGCATAACCGCACAGCCAATATTTGTCCAGTAAAGAAAGTGATAAAATTATGTCTCTCCCATGATTTTCTATCCGCAATTCCGCGTTGCAAAAGCTGTTTTTGCCTTGTTTGCCCCCCACAAAAAAGCGCGGCGCCGCCCTATTGGGGCGGCACCGCGCCGGCTGTCAAATCCCTGTCTGCAAGTTTTATCTCAGTAGTTCTCAGCCTTCAGCTGGAAATAATCCCTGGGGTGGGAACACACCGGGCACATCTCAGGGGCCTGCTTCCCCACATGGATGTGGCCGCAGTTGGAGCACTGCCAAATCAGATCCCCGTCCCGGGAGAAGACGATGCCGCCCTCCACGTTGGACAGCAGCTTCCGATAGCGCTCCTCGTGCTCCTTCTCAATCTTGGCCACCTCCTCAAACAGGTAGGCGATGTGGTCAAAGCCCTCCTCCCGGGCCTGTTTGGCCATAGTGGCGTACATATCGGTCCACTCGTAGTTCTCTCCCTCGGCGGCGGCCTTCAGGTTCTCCGCGGTGGTGCCGATGCCCTCCAGCAGCTTAAACCAAATCTCAGCGTGCTCCTTCTCGTTGGCGGCGGTCTCCTCGAAAATCTTGGAAATCTGCACATAGCCGTCCTTCTTGGCCTTGGAGGCAAAATAGGTGTACTTGTTGCGGGCCTGGCTCTCGCCGGCAAAGGCGGTCCACAGGTTTTGCTCGGTCTTGCTCCCCTTCAGTTCAGGCATGGTCGTTTTCCTCACTTTCTTTCATGTTGTTGTCGGGCCGTTAATAGGAATAATTCCTGCTTATGGCTCCAGTATAGCAACCCTGGCAGGGTTTGTCAATGGCCTGACCGAAAATATTTCCATTGTCCGGAAAAAACTCTTTTTCCCCCTTTCCTGGGGACCGCCCCTTGCGCAGGCGAAGGGAAAGAAGTATAATGTTTTGTTGTATCCCCGCCCCACCTGAAGGAGGTATTATGAAACGACTTCTCTCCGCCGCCCTGGCCGCCGTACTCCTCTCCGCGCCGCTCCCCGCCGCCGCCCTGGAGCTGGAGGACGCCAAGGCTCTGCTCTGTCAGTACTATCTGGAGGGCGTGCCGGAACAGGTGCTGGCGCTGGACAGCCTGGACGCCATTTTGGAGGCCCTGGGCGACCCCTATACCTATTATATGGACGGCAGCCAGCACGAGGCCTATGACCAGGCGGTCAACGGCCAGGTGAGCGTGGGGGTGGGCATGACGGTGAGCGGCGCCTACGACGGCGGCTTTCCCATCCTCAGCGTGACCGATGGCTCCCCCGCCATGGAGGCCGGCGTCCTGCCCGGCGACCGACTGGTGGCGGTGGATGGGCAGGAGGTGACCGCGCAGTTCCCCCTGTCCTCCCTGGCCTCCGGCCCGGAGGGCAGCACCCTGGAAATCACCGTGATTCGGGACGGAGAGCGGCTAACCTTCTCCCTGGTCCGCCGGAGTATGACCCGCCCCATCGTCACCTACGCCCTGAAGGACGGGGCCGCCTATATTGACTGCGACAGCTTTGGCAGCTCCACCGCCCAGGTCTTTCAGCAGGCCCTCACCCAGCTGGACGGCGAGACGGCGGTGTGGCTGGTGGACCTGCGCCAGAACCCCGGCGGGAACAGCCTGACCTGCGCGCAGTCAGTGGGGCTGTTCACCGGCGGAGGCCCGGTGCTCTACCTCCGGGACCGGGAGGGCCGCTATGAGGACCAGGTGCTCTCCCCCCTCTATCCCGATTTGACGGACAAACCCGCCATCCTGCTCACCGACAGTGAGTCCGCCAGCGCCTCCGAGCTCTTTGCCGCCGCCATCCGGGACCGGGGGGCGGGCGTCGCCCTGGGCCAGCGGACCTATGGCAAGGGCAGCGCCCAAGTGGTGCTGGACGAGAGCAGCCACCCCGCCCTGTTCTCCGGCGGCGAGGCCCTGCGCATCACCGCCTACCGCTTCTTCTCCCCCGGCGGGGCCACCAACCACGTCCTGGGGGTCATCCCCACCCTGGTGCTCTCCCCGGAGAACACCCTCCCGGCCGCCGCCCTGCTATCCTGTCCCGCCCCGGACCGGGCGGAGGGCCACCTGCTGCTGGAGCTGGCCGGCGAGGGCTTCTATCTCGACCTGGACCAGGCCATGGGCGGGGAAAACCGCGCCGCCTTCACAGAGCTTCTGGAGGCCCTGCCCCCCTCCGCCCTGCTGTACCGGGGGTACGGCGCGGACCGCTGGGCGCTCACCGGCGGCCAGGAGCTGGCCCAGGCGCTGGGCCTTGACTTCCGCAGCCGGCGCTATCCCGGCAGCGAGGGCAGCGCCTATCAGCGGGAGCTGGACACCCTGGCCGCCTATCAGCTGCTGCCCAACCTGGGGGAGCAGTTCCAGCCCCAGCAGGTGATGACCCGGGCGGAATTTGCCACCCTGCTCTGCGTGGTCCTGAACCTTTACGCCGGACAGGAGGGCCAGTTTGCCGATGTGCCCACCGGTTCCTATTACGCCCAGCCCATCAACGCCGTGGCCTCCATGGGCTTTTTGTCCGGGTACAACCGGGACACCTTCGCCCCCGGCGACCCCATCACCTGCCAGCAGGCCGCCGCCTGCCTGTCAGCGGTGGCCGCCTGGGCCAGCATGGAGGGCTATGAGCTGGCCCAGGAGGAGCTGAGCGTGGGCCAGTGGCTGGACTATAGCGGCTACGCCCCCTGGGCCCAGGTCCCCGCCCGGAACATGGACCAGCTGGGGGTCCTGCCCGAGGGCCTCTCCCCCGACGACAGCCTCAGCCGGGAGGCCGCCTGCGCCATGGTGTGCCGGCTGATGGAGGGGCTGGGCCTGCTCTGGGACTGACCGGCCGCCCCGATTTATCTCGATACCTTGAAAGGATATGACCTGCCATGACCAAGATTGACATTGTCTCCGGCTTTTTGGGGGCCGGAAAGACCACCCTTATCAAAAAACTGCTCCAGGAGGCCTTTCAGGGCCAAAAAGTCGTCCTCATTGAAAACGAGTTTGGCGAGATTGGCATCGACGGCGGCTTTCTGAAGCAGGCGGGGGTGGAGATCACCGAGATGAACTCCGGGTGCATCTGCTGCTCCCTGGTGGGCGACTTCGGCGCCGCCCTGAAGAAGGTGCTGGCCGACTATGCTCCCGACCGCATCGTCATCGAGCCCTCCGGCGTGGGCAAGCTGTCCGACGTCATCGCCGCGGTGGAGGGGGTGCAGAAGCAGGCCCCCGGCCTGCATCTGAACAGCTTTGTCACCGTGGTGGACGCGGCCAAGGCCAAGGTGTATATGAAAAATTTCGGCGAGTTCTTCAACAACCAGGTGGAACACGCCAGCGCCATCATCCTCTCCCGGACCCAGAAGCTGGACGAGGTCCGGCTGGACGGCGCCGTCCGCCTGCTGCGGGAGAAAAATCCCGGGGCCGCCATCCTCACCACCCCCTGGGACCAGCTCACCGGCGGGCAGATTCTCGCCGCCATGGAGGGGAACCGCCCCCTGGCCGCCCAGCTGATGGAGGAGCTCAGCCATACCCACGCTGGACACGAACACTGCCATCACGACCATGACCACGGCCATTGCCAGCACGACCACGGCCAGCACGAACATGACCACGGCCAGCACGAACATGACCACGGCGGCTGCGGCCATGACCACGGCGAGGGCGCCTGCACCGCCTGCTATGGCCACAGCCACGACGAGGGCGCCTGCACCGCCTGCTGTGGCCACGAGCACCACCACGGCCACGACGCCGATGAGGTGTTCACCTCCTGGGGCCGCGAGACGCCCCGCCGGTACAGCCGGGAGGAGCTTCAGGAGGCCCTGTCCGTCCTGGCCATGGGGGAGGAGTGCGGCCATGTCCTCCGGGCCAAGGGGATGCTCCCCTGGGACGAGGGGGAGAGCTGGCTGCACTTTGACCTGGTCCCGGAGGAGTTTCAAATCCGGGAGGGCGGAGCCGACTACACCGGGCGGATTTGCGTCATCGGCTCGGACTTGAAGGAGGACCGGCTGGAAAAGCTGTTCCTGCTATCCTGACCCGCCCGCCCCGGGCGGAGAACGTTTGACGGAAGGTAAGAGAGCTATGCCCGATTCCCGTATCCCCCTGTATCTCATCACCGGCTTTTTGGACGCCGGCAAGACCACCCTGCTCACCGACACCCTGAATATGGATTACTTCAACGACGGCCAGCGCACCGTCCTGCTCCGGTGCGAGGACGGAGAGGCGGAGTATGACCCCCAGTTTCTGTCCAGCCGCAACTGCCGCCTGGTGCCCATCGAGGAGCAGGGGCAGCTGAACGGCGCGTTTTTGGAGGAGGTGGACCGCCGCTACCAGCCCCAGCGGGTCCTGCTGGAGTACAACGGGATGTGGCCGGTGGACCTGCTGCGGAAGCTGAAGCTGCCCCGGGGCTGGGGCCTCTACCAGGCCATCCATGTGGTGGACGGCTCCACGTTCCAGATGTACCTGAACAATATGCAGTCCATGTTCATCGACATGGTGACCGAGGCGGACATGGTCCTGTTCAACCGCTGCACCCCTGAGATGCCCATGGCCGGCTGGAAGCGCTCCGTCCGGGCGGTCAACCGGATGTGCGAGATTGTCTTTGAGGACGAACAGGGGGAGCAGCTGGAGGTGGAGGACCTTCTCCCCTACTGCCTGGAGCAGCCCCACATCACCCTGGACGACCCGGACTACGGTATCTGGTACCTGGATATCCAGGAGCATCCCGAGCGGTATGTGGGCAAGACCATCACCATGAAGGTCCAGGCCATGACGGGGATGCGCCTGCCCCGGGGCAGCTTTGTCCCCGGCCGGAACGCCATGACCTGCTGCGCCGACGACATACGCTTTTTTGGCTTTCTGTGCAAGTGGGACAAGGCCCGCAGCCTGAAAAAGGGCGAGTGGCTCACCGTCACCGCCGAGATTCGCTGGGAGCGGGCCGATGTGTACGACGGGGAGGGCGTGGTCCTCTACGCCCGCTCCGTGGAGCCCGCCCAGCGCCCCGGCGACCCCCTGGTCTATTTCCGCTAAAGCCCGGGCAATTCTCAACACGCAAGGAGCTGATACCCCATGCAGCAGCCGCTGACCATCCGCCGGGCGGTCCCAGCCGATATTCCCGCCCTTGACAGGCTGCTCTACCAGGTGCACAAGGTGCACAGCGACATCCGTCCCGACCTGTTCCGCCCCGGCGCCAAAAAGTACACCGACGGGGAATTGGAAGACATCCTCGCCAGCGACGGCACCCCTGTCTTTGTGGCCCTGCGGGACGGGGAGGTGGTGGGATACGCCTTCTGCGTCCACCAGCAGCACCGGAACAGCCTGAGCATGACCGGCATCCGCACCTTGTATATCGACGATTTGTGCGTGGACCAGGCGGCCCGGGGTGGCGGCGCCGGCACGGCTCTATACCGCCACGTGCTGGATTACGCCCGGACCTGCGGGTGTTACAATGTGACCCTGAATGTGTGGGCCGGCAACGTCAATGCCCAGGCATTCTATGAGCGGCTTGGCCTGAGCGTCCAGAAAACCGGCCTGGAGCAGATTCTCTAAAACCGGCAAAGCGGCAGCCTTTTGGGCTGCCGCTTTGCCGGTTCTGAACGCTTCTTTGCGCGCTTTTGCGTCGCCAGGACAGGTTCGAGGCGGCCTACACCCTCTCCGGGGGCAGGGGACGGCGGGGAAGCCCCGCCGCCCCCTGCCCGGGGCTTCCGCCCGCCCAGAAGAATACCCCCCGCCTGCCAACGCAGGCGGGGATTTGTCCTATGCGGTTTAACCGAAGAAGTTGAGGTAGCCCCAGACGAAGATGACCAGCAGCACCACGGGCAGGATGTAGCTGACGTACACCCGCAGGGCGGCGGGGAACTTCATGCCCTGGCCGGCGTTGGCCTCGGCCAGAAATTTGTCCCAGCCCCAGCCCTTCCGGCTCACGCAGAACAGCAGGTAGACCAGCGACCCCAGAGGCAGGATGTTCTGGGAGACCAGGAAGTCCTCCAGAGAGGAGATGTCCATCCCCAGCACCCGCACGCCGCTTAACAGATTGGAGCCCAGCACACAGGGCATGGACAACAGGAGGATGCCCGTAAAATTCACTCCCACCGCCTTTTTCCTGCTCCAGCCCCAGCGCTCCATGGAGAAGCAGATGATGTTCTCAAACACGGCGGTGACGGTGGACAGGGCGGCAAAGAACAGGAACACAAAGAACAGTCCGCCCCACAGCCGCCCCATGGGCATATGGTTGAAGATGTTGGGCAGAGTCACGAACACCAGGGAGGGGCCCTCCCCGGGGGAGACCCCGTAGGCAGAACAGGCGGGGAAGATGATCAGCCCGGCCACAAAGGCCACGCTGGTGTCCAGCACCCCGATGCGCAGCGCCTCGCCCGCCAGGCGATGCTCCTTGCCGATATAGCTGCCGAAAATGGCGATGGCCCCGATGCCCAGAGACAGGGTGAAAAAGGACTGTCCCATGGCGGCAAAGACGGCCTCTCCCAAAATCCAGTTGCCCTGTCCGTCATACACCAGGTTGTGGAAATTGGGCTGGAGGTAGAACCGCAGCCCCTCGCCGCCTCCCTCCAGTCTCAGGGAGTTGACGGCCAGCACCGCCATCAGGGCCAGCAGGCACAGCATCATCGCCTTGTTCACCCGCTCCACGCCGTTGCGCAGGCCCTGCAGGCACACCAGCATCCCCGCGCACACCACCAGCGCCATAAAGCCGGCCATCAGCCAGGGGTTGGCCTGCATTTGGGTAAACTGGCCGGCCACGCCAGCGGCGTCCAGCCCCGCAAAATCCCCCCGGACGGTTTTGACAAAATAGTAGACCAGCCACCCGGCGATGACCGTGTAGAACATCATCAGCAGGTAATTGCCGGCAAAGCCCACATAGCTGTACCAGTGCCACTTGCTCCCCTTGGGTTCCAAAACGTCAAAGGAGCGGGCGATGCTCCGCTGGCTGGCCCGGCCCACGGCCAGCTCCATCACCATAACCGGCAGCCCGAAGGCAACCAGAAACGCCAGATAGAGCAGCACAAAAGCCGCGCCGCCATATTTCCCGGTGATGTAGGGGAAGCGCCAGACGTTCCCCAGTCCGATGGCACATCCAGCTGAGATAAGCAAAAAGCCCAGCCGGGACGAAAAAGTCTCTCTTTTTTCCATACGCTCTCCTCTCCGCCGCGGGTGCAAAACCGCGGCACAGTTTTTTATTGTACTCAGCCTTGCCGCTCCGGTCAACCCCAAAATCCGGAATTTTCCCCTGCCCGCCGCCGGGCCTCCGGCCAAACCTGCCGCGCCATCAGTCATTCCAGGGCCGCGGCGCGCGGAGGTCCCAAATCATCCGGCCATTCCGGGACGGGGGGAGCGGACACGGGGACAGGGGCCCTTCCAGCCCCGTTTTTTCGCGGGTTTTCGGCCCTTCCGGGCTTGTCCTCCCCGCGCCTGTTGTGGTATAATAATTAAAAACGGCTATGATACCACAACAGGAGGTATGTCCCCATGAAATGTCCCTATTGCGCCTTTCCGGAGAGCAAGGTGGTGGACTCCCGCCCGGCAGACGAGGGCGCCAGCATCCGCCGCCGCCGGGAGTGCCTGTCCTGCCACAAGCGGTTCACCACCTATGAGACCATGGAGAGCCTGCCTCTTATGGTCATCAAAAAGGACGGCAGCCGCCAGAGCTTTGACCGCAACAAGGTCCTGAGCGGCCTCATCCGCGCCTGCGAAAAGCGGCCCGTTCCCTATCAGACGCTGGAGGAGATCACCAACGAGATTGAGCAGGTGCTCCAGAACCAGATGGAGCGGGAGGTGGGCTCCGACCAAATCGGCGAACTCATCATGGAGCGGCTGAAAAAGGTGGACGAGGTGGCCTATGTCCGCTTTGCCTCGGTTTACCGCCAGTTTAAAGACATCAACACCTTTATGCACGAGCTGAACAAGCTGCTGGAGGACAAGTGAGCATGATTTACGACAGTCTGAACCACATCTCCGCCTACGCCGGAACCCACCCCGGGGTGTACCGGGGGCTGAAGCTGCTGGCCGAGACCGACTTCTCCCAGATGGAGGACGGCCGGTACGAGGTGGACGGCGACCAGCTGTTTTACTCCCTGCAGTCCTACCAGTCCAAGCCCATCAACGACGCCCCCGAGGCCCATCGGGAGTACATCGACATCCAGTGCGTCCTCTCCGGGGCTGAGGAGATGACCGTCTCCCCCCTGGAGGAGATGACCGGGGAGGTCCTGCCCCGGCCGGAAGGGGACATCCGCCTGTACCACGGGCCCGTCCGCTCCCGGGTGGAGCTGGTCCCCGGGATGTTTGCCGTTCTCTTCCCCGGCGACGCCCACGCCCCGGGCATCGCGGTGGGAGGGACGCCCGTCCCCTGCCGCAAGGCGGTGGTGAAGGTCAAAGTGGAATACCAATAAGCATAAAAGAGGACCCCCGCAGCGGGGGTCCTCTTTTGCGTTCTCTCCGGGCGCAGGGCCTTCACAGCCTCCACACCAGGTCCTCCCGGGGCAGCTTCTCCCAGGAAAACAGGGGCAGCAGCTCCTGGGGGGTGATGGCCTGGGGCCGGTCGATGAGGTTGGCGGCATAGGCCAGGGCGCCCACCAGCTCTGGCGCGGTGTATTCCCGCTGGAGCCGGCCCAGCTCCAGGTCCCGGTCCCGCTTGGCCAGCCGCCGGCCGTCGGGGGCCAGCAGCAGCGGGACGTGGCCGTACACCGGGTGCGGAAGGCCCAGCTGCCGCTGAAGCCACAGCTGCCGGGGGGTGGAGGAGAGCAGGTCGCTCCCCCGCACCACCTCCGTCACCCCCATCCAGGCGTCATCCACCACCACCGCCAACTGATAGGCGTACACCCCGTCGGAGCGGCGGAGGATAAAGTCGCCGCACTCCCGCTTCAGCTGCTGGCTGTATTCCCCCTGAATCAGGTCGTGAACGCGCACCGTCTCCTGGGGCACCCGCACCCGCCAGGCGGGCCGCCGGACCGCCATCAGCTCCTCCCGCCGCGCCGGGGCAAGCTGGGCGCACCGGCCGGTGTACACAGCCTCGCCGTCCGAGCGGTGGGGGGCGCTGGCGGCCAGCCGCTCGGCCCGGGTACAGAAGCAGGGGTAGACAAGGCCCTTCTCCTCCAGGGTCCGGAACGCCCGCTCAGACGCCCCGGTCCGCCGGGACTGGTACACCGGCTCCCCGTCCCATTCCAGCCCCAGCCACTCTAAGTCCCGCATCACCTGGCCGCAGTACTCCGGGCGACAGCGCTCCGGGTCCAGGTCCTCCAGCCGCAGGACTATCCGCCCTCCGGCGCTCCGGGCGGCCAGCCAGCTGAGCAGGCAGGACCACAAGTTCCCCATGTGCATCCGGCCGCTGGGACTGGGGGCGAAGCGGCCGCATATCCCCTCACCCATCTTCATACTCCTCCATGGCCCGGCGCAGGAACTCCGCGTCCTTGTCGTCCAGGGCGTGCAGGCCGGCGGTCTGTTCCATGTGGTGGGTGAACTCGTGGGCCACGGTGGCGAAGATTTCCTCCCTCCAGGCTTGCTCATCCTCCTCCTCCAGCAGGGCGGCGAAGGAGCCGTAGTACAGCAGGATATACCGGCCCAGCATATCCTGGACATACTCGCCCATGATGTACATCTCCCCCGGCGGGAAGTCCGGGTCTGGCATGGCCCGCCGCTCCAGCTGAATGCCGCCGTCCAGCTCCTCGAAAAAGGCCTGGGGAAACTGCCCGGCAATCTCCTCCAGCCAGTCGCCCATCTGCGCATAGGTGGGGGTCATGGACTCACTCCCTTCTTCCAACTGCGCCGTCCGCCCCCTGTCCGGGGCTGAGGCCGGCCTGCCGCCGGAGCAGGGACAGGGGCGGCACCTGCCGGGGCAGCTTCATGCGAAACTCCATCTGGGGGCGCCGCACCTGCTCCAGGGGCTGGCCCTCCCCGTCCCAGAGCTCCTCCACCGTCAGGGCCATGGGGGGCACGTCCGGCCCCACCAGCTCCAGCCTGTCGCCCACGGAGAACTTGTTGTTCAGGGTGAGCACGGCGTTGCCCTCCCCGTCGCAGGAGCGGACCCCGGCCACAATCTGCCAGTCCCGGACATAGCGGACGTCCTGGGTAAACTGTCCGGGCTGGCCAAAGAAAAAGCCGGTGGAGTAGTGCCGGTGGCTGATGTGCTCCACCTCGTCCCGCCACACCGGGTCCAGGGGTTCCCCCGCCGCCGCCGCGTCAATGGCGTGGCGGTAGGCCCCGGTGACAATGGCGGCATAGTAGGCCGATTTGGCCCGGCCCTCTATCTTCAGGCTGTCCACCCCCGCCTCCATCAGCTCGGCCACGTGGTCAATCATGCACATATCCTTCGAGTTCATGATATACGTCCCGCCGTCCTCCTCAAAGATGGGGAAGTACTCCCCCGGCCGCTTCTCCTCCACCAGGGCGTAGCGGTAGCGGCAGGGCTGGGCGCAGGCTCCCCGGTTGGAGTCCCGGCCGGTCATATAATTGGACAGCAGGCACCGGCCTGAGTAGCTGACGCACATGGCCCCGTGGGCAAACACCTCAAGCTCCAGGCTCCCGGGGGTCTTGGCCCGAATCTCCCGAATCTCATCCAGGGACAGCTCCCGGGCCAGGATGACCCGGCTGGCCCCCAGGTCGTGCCAGGCGCGGGCGGACTGGTAGTTGTCCACGCTTGCCTGGGTGGAGATGTGGCACTGCACCTGGGGGGCGTGCCTCCTGGCCAGGGCCAGGACGCCCACGTCGGCCAGGATGACGGCGTCCACCCCCAGCTCGTTGAGATACTCCAGCCACTGGGGCAGCCGCCCGGCCTCGCTGTTGCGGGGCATGGTGTTGCACGTCACATAGACGCGCACCCCGTGGGCGCGGCACAGCCGCACCGCCTCCCGCAGCTGCTCGGGCGTGAAATTGCCCGCGAAGGAGCGCATCCCGAACATCGTCCCGGCCAGATAGACCGCGTCGGCCCCATAGGCCACCGCCATCCGCAGCCGCTCCATATCCCCGGCGGGGGAGAGCAGCTCCGGCTTATTTCCCTTCATCTCCATTCCTCCTGTCAAAAGGGGCAGGGGCTTGCCGCCCCCGCCCCTTTTCGTGTGGGTCAGTTTTGATACCGCTGCTGGGAGGCCAGGAAGCTCTGCAGCTCGCTGTAGGTGCGGAAGAAGTGGTGAACTCCGTCGTCCCCCAGGGCGTAGAAAAAGTCGTTGGTGTCCTCCGGGTCCAGGGCGGCGTTGATGGCCTCCATGCCCGGGTTGGCGATGGGTCCGGGGGGCAGGCCCTTGTACAGATAGGTGTTATAGGGCGAGTCGATGTCCTTGTCCGCCTCCGTGGGCACGTTCCCGCCGTTGATATAGGCCAGGGTGGCGTCAATCTGAAGATAGCCCACCGTCTCCGCGCCGGGGTTCTCCAGGCGGTTGTAGATGACCGAGGCGATGTGCCGCTGGTCAGTGCCGTCGGTCTCCCGCTCAATCAGAGAGGCGATGGTCAAAATCTCCCGCAGGGTGTAGCCGGAGTTTGCCACCCGCTCCCGCATCTCATCGTCATACAGCTCGTCAAACCGGACCAGCATCTTGTTGATGGCGTACAGAGGGCTGTGGGGGGTATAGAACTTATAGGTGTCCGGATAGAGGAAGCCCTCCAGCCGGCTGGGGTCCCCCAGGGGGATGTCCTGGAGAAAGTCGAAGGCGTAGTCGTGGTTGGCGGCCTGCTCGTTGAGTTCCTCCACACCGGCCACCCCCTGCTGCTCCAGCAGGGCGAAAATCTGGGCCACCGTCATACCCTCTGGGATGGTCACATCAATCTCCGCCTTGGTGGAGGAGTTGACGCTCATGCCGAACAGCAGGGCGCGGTAGTCCATATCGGTATTCAGGGTGTAGGTCCCCATGGTCACCCGGTCCTTATTCCCGGTGATGCTGGCAAAGAGCTTGAACAGCCACTTGTACTCAATCAGCCCCTCCTCCTCCAGCCGGTCCACCACATCGTTAAAGCTGTCCTGGCTGGACACGGTGACGGTGACGGTCTTGGGGTCCTTGTTCAGGGCCAGCACGTCGCCGGCCAAAATCCAGCCCACGCAGGCCAGCAGGATAGACGCCCCGATGACGCCCGCCACATACAGCATCACGAAGCTGACGGTCCGGCCGGTGGAGGGCCGCCTTCCCCGGCGGCTCTCCCGGCTGCGGCGGCCCTCCCGCTCCTGCCGGGTGGAGGGGTTCTGCTGTCTGGCCCGCTCCCGGGACCGGTAATCACGTTGCTGCGGCATAGGTTCAGCTCCTAACAAAATTTCCGCCCGCCCCTGTCACCTGGGACAGGGGCCGGCCATAGAATAGTACAGAACGCGGGGACGCATGGTCCCGGCAGAATCAAGTGAGGTGAAGTACGATGTGCTGTGGGAACAACAGCTGGGGCGGCAACAGCGCCCTGTGGATCATCCTGCTGCTGGTCATCCTCTTCGGGTGCGGCGGCTGGAGCGGCGGCAGCTGCGGCTGCGGCGGCAACGGCGGCAACAGCTGCGGCAACGACTGCGGCTGCTGCTGACGGCCAGCGCTACACACCTGGTCCGGCGGGGGAGCCACAGGGCTCTCCCGCCGGGCTTTGCCCTCAAAAGGACAGGCTCTCTGTCTCGGTGAGCAGCAAATCCACCCGGCTGTCATGCTCCTCGGTGGGCACCTTCTCCTGCAGCGCCGCCGCCCGGCACAGCCCCACCCGGAAGCCGCCGGACTTCTCCAGCCAGCGGTCGTAGTATCCGCCGCCAAAGCCCAGCCGGTAGCCCCGGCGGTCATAGCACACCGCGGGGACCAGGATGAGGTCAATCTCCCCCTTGGGGATGACGGGGCAGTCCTCCCCCGGCTCGGAGATGCCGAAAGCCACCTGGACCATGGGCCGGTCTGGGCAGTACTGCCGCACCTCCATCTGATGGCCGGGGAGCATCCGGGGCAGGCCCACCCGCTTTCCGCGGGCCGCCAGCTCCCTCACCAGCCGGGCGGTGTCCGGCTCCTTGCCCGGGATTCCCCAGAAGGCAAAGACCGTCCCGGCCGCCGCCACCTGGGGCAGCGCCAGGAATTTTTCAAACAGGGCCCGGTCGCTCTCCTCCGCCTGTCCGGCGGTCAGTCCGGCCAGCACGCCGCGCACCTGGCGGCGCAGCTGCTTTTTTTGCTCCTCAATAGTGGACGGCATGGCGCACCTCTTCTCCCGCCTCCGCCCCGGCCAGGACCCGCACTAAGGCAAGGCCAAAGTCGAAGGCCGACCCGGCGGCCCGGCCGGTGATGAACCGCCCGTCCTCCACCACACTCTGCCCAGGTTGGGCCAGCGCGGGGGCCAGCTGGTCCTCCATGCCCGGGAAGCACACCGCCCGCCGGCCGTCCAGCAGGCCCCACCGGGCCAGCAGGGTGGGGGCGGCGCAGATGGCGGCCACCCACAGCCCCCGTCCGGCGGCCTCCTTCACCAGCCGGGCCACCCGGGGTTCCCGGCCCAAATTGGACACGCCCAGTCCGCCGCCGGGCAGCACCAGCATCCGCGCCCGGTCCAGCTCCACCTGCTCCAGGGTCAGCTGGGCCTGTACGCAGATGCCGTGGCTGCCGGTGACCGGCCCGCCGGCCACGGACACCAGGGCGGTCTCGACGCCCGCCCGGCGCAACAGGTCCACGGGGACCAGCGCCTCCGCCTCCTCAAACCCCTCTGCCAACAGCACATATACCATGAAGGGACCTCCTCCTTGCGGTTTTTCCCGTTACTTCTTCTTCAGGCGGGCCGCCGTGGCCTTGACCAGCACCAGGGGCAGCTTGGCCATGCGCCCGGCCCGCTGGGGCTCCTTCCTCAGCCGGTAGGCCCACTCCAGCCCCAGCCTGCACCAGGCCTCCGGCGCCCGCTCCACATTGCCCGAAAACACGTCCAGCGCGCCCCCCAGCCCCACGGCCAGCCGGGCGCCGGTGTGCCTGCCCCAGCGGGCCATCCATTTCTCCTGCTTGGGGGCCCCCAGGCAGACGAAAAGCAAATCCGGCCGGGCGGCGGCCACCTTCAGCAGCGCAGCCTCCTCGTCCCGGAAGTAGCCGTCCTGGGTGCCGCACAGCACAATCTCCGGCCAGCGCTCCAGGATGCGGCGGCCCGCCGCCTCGGCCACGCCGGGCTTGGCCCCCAGCAGATACAGCCGCCCCCCCATCTCGTTCAGGCAGGAGAGCATATCCTCGGCAAACTCGATACCCGGCACCCGGCCCTTCAGGGGCGTGCCCAGAATTTTGGCACAGTACACCACGCCGATTCCGTCCGGGAGCACCAGGTCCGCCCCGTTGAGCACCTGGCAAAACTCCGCGTCTTTTTCCGCAGCCAGGACAAACTCCGGATTCGGCGTGACCACATAGTGAAAGCGGTCCTCCTCCAGCAGTTCCCGCCCGCGCCGGGCGGCCTCCTCCCGGGTGAGGTCGTCAAATTTGATTCCCAAGATTTCTCGTTTCAAAGCTACCTCCAGACGCCGCCGCGCCCCGTCCCCCTCCGGGCGTCTTACCCGCGGGAGAGTCTTCCCCCGTGGGCAGCCGCTCAAACGGCCCGGAGCGGCGTTTTCTCATATCTGACTTTTTATTTTACCATGCCTTAGACAAAAAGTCCATGAATTTTCCGTGAAAGCTTTTGGGCCTGCGCAGCTGCTCTGGAGGGACAGTATAACTATTTCGCAAACAATATTATAACTATTTGATTATGATATTATCCCATTTTTTCTTGAAACCAGCCTTATATTCAATTTTTTCTCGTTTTCCTCTTGATTTTAAATTGTAAAACAGTTATACTTCCCCTAAGAGAGCGGGGCCGAGGGGCCGCAGGCCCCCGGTCAAAGTGAATAAAGGAGGACACCCAAACTTATGAAAGTCGCGATCTTCGGAGCCGGAACCATGGGCAGCGGAATCGCCCAGACCTTTGCCGCCAACGGCCACCAGGTGCTGCTGTACGCCAGCAGCCGGCAGTCCGCCCAGCGCCACAGGGACGCGCTGGCCGCCTCCCTGCAAAAGCGGGTGGACCGGGGCAAGATGACTCAGCAGGCCCTGGACAGCCTGATGGCCGCCATCGCGGTGGAGGACCGGCCTGCGGCGGCGGACGCCGACCTCATCATCGAGTGCATCCGGGAGGACATGGACGCCAAGAAGGCCCTGCTCCAGGAGCTGGACACCCTGTGCAAGCCACAGGCCATCTTCGCCTCCAACACCTCCTCCCTGCCCATCACCGACATGGCCCGGGGGCTGAAGCACCCCCTCATCGGGATGCACTTTTTCAACCCCGTGTCCTCCATGAAGTTGGTGGAGATTATCCGGGGCATCAACACCAGCGACGAGACCTTCCGTTTCAGCTATGACCTGGCCAAATCCCTGGGCAAGGAGCCTGTGGAGGTCAAGGAATCCCCCGGCTTTGTGGTCAACAAGCTGCTCATCCCCATGATTAACGACGCCATCGGCCTGGTGGAGACGGGGGCGGCCAGCGTGGAGGACATCGACAAATCCATGCAGCTGGGCGCCAATCACCCCATGGGTCCTCTGGCGCTGGGCGATTTTATCGGACTTGACGTGTGCCTGGCCATTATGGAGACGCTGTACACCGAGTTTGGCGACTCCAAGTACCGCCCCACCTACCTGCTCAAAAAGATGGTCCGGGGCGGCCTGCTGGGGCGCAAGACCGGAAAGGGCTTTTACAATTACGGCAGCTGAACCTGCGCGGAATATGGGGCGCGGGCCGTCTATGGGCGGCCCGCGCCCCGGCGTTTTTCCCCGGCCGGACCGGGGGGAGATAGAGGGCTTTTTCGTAAAATCCACATTTTTCTCCCGGAAAAACCGGAGGGGGCCGGGCATTTCTCCAATTTCCCTTTTCCCTTTAAAAAATTAGGTGTTTTCCCTGTTTTTTCACTTGCATTTCAAATTAATCAATGGTATACTCTTCACAGTTTCCAAACATCTGCAAAATTACGCTTTACCCCGCAACGCCGGACCGGCCCGTGTTGCTCTTTTTTTGCCCTGTCTTTGTTAAAAATATAACAAAGCTGGACAGGCTCCACTCCCCTCCGGCGGTTTCGCCGCGTCGTTCAGCTCCCGGCCGCCTGCCGCCCGCTCCCTGGGCCGCGGGCGGCAGCGAGCGTTCACGATACCCAAGCAAGTATTTTAAGTAGGAGGACTTCAAAATGGATTTTCACCTGTCGAGAGAGCAAGAGATGGTCCGCAAGATGTACCGCGAGTTCGCCGAGACCGAGGTCAAGCCCCTGGCCGAGGAGATCGACGAGGAGGAGCGCTTCCCCATGGAGACCGTGGAGAAGATGGCCAAGCTGGGCATGATGGGCATCTACTTCCCCAAGGAGTACGGCGGGGCCGGCGGCGATGTGCTGTCCTACGCCATGGCCGTGGAGGAGCTGTCCAAGGTGTGCGGCACCACCGGCGTCATCGTCTCCGCCCACACCTCTCTGTGCTGCGCCCCCATCTTTGAGCACGGCACCGAGGAGCAAAAGCGCAAGTACCTGCCCGACCTGCTGTCCGGCAGAAAGATTGGCGCCTTTGGCCTGACCGAGCCCAACGCCGGCACCGACGCCTCCGGCCAGCAGACCACCGCCGTGAAGAACGAGAACGGCGACTGGGTGCTCAACGGCTCCAAGTGCTTCATCACCAACGGCAACGTGGCCTCCACCTTTGTGGTCTTCGCCATGACCGACCCCAAGGCCGGCAACCACGGCATCTCCGCCTTCATCGTGGAGAAGGATTTCCCCGGCTTCTCCACCGGCAAGCACGAGAAGAAGATGGGCATCCGCGGCTCCTCCACCTGCGATCTGATCTTCGAGGACTGCATCGTCCCCAAGGAGAACCTGCTGGGCCAGGAGGGCAAGGGCTTTAAGATTGCCATGATGACTCTGGACGGCGGCCGCATCGGCATCGCCGCTCAGGCCCTGGGCCTGGGCGAGGGCGCCATCAACGAGGCCATCAAGTACACCCAGGAGCGCGTGCAGTTCAAAAAGCGCCTGAGCCAGTTCCAGAACACTCAGTTCCAGCTGGCCGATATGCACACCCGGATGCAGGCCGCCCAGTACCTGGTGTACGCCGCGGCTATGAAGAAGCAGAACCACGAGCCCTACTCCATGGACGCCGCCATGGCCAAGCTGTTCGCCGCCGAGGCCGCTTCCGACGTGACCCGCCGGGCCGTTCAGCTGTTCGGCGGCTACGGCTACACCCGCGAGTACCCCGTGGAGCGCATGATGCGCGACGCCAAGATCACCGAAATCTACGAGGGCACTTCCGAGGTCCAGCGCATGGTCATTTCCAGCCACCTGGGCGTGAAATAAGATAGGAGGCAGATTGAGATGAAAATCATTGTTTGTGTAAAGCAGGTCCCCGACACCTCCGGTAAGGTGGCCGTCAACCCCGACGGCACCCTGAACCGTGCCTCCATGGCCACCATCACCAACCCTGACGACCTCAACGCCGTCGAGGCCGCCCTGGTCCTGAAGGAGCAGACCGGCGCCGAGGTGGTGGTCGTCTCCATGGGCCCCCCGCCCGCCGAGGGGATGCTGCGGGAGATTATGGCCCGGGGCGTGGACCGCGCCGTGCTGGTCTCCGGCCGCGAGTTCGGCGGCTCCGACACCTACGCCACCTCCCAGATTCTGGCCGCCGCCATCAACAAAATCGGCGTGGAGGATGACGACATCGTGCTGTGCGGCCGCCAGGCCATCGACGGCGACACCGCCCAGGTGGGCCCCCAGATTGCCGAGAAGCTGGGCCTGCCCCAGGTGTCCTACGCCGCCGAGATTACCAAGCAGGGCGACACCGTCACCGTCAAGCGGATGCTGGAGGACGGCTATATGACCATCAAGGTCAAGACCCCCTGCCTCATCACCTGCATCAAGGAGCTCAACGCCCCCCGCTATATGAGCGTGGGCGGCATCTTCGAGTGCTACTCCAAGCCCTACGAGGTCTATGACTACAACACCCTGAAGGACGACCCCCTCATCGACCCGTCTACCATCGGCCTGAAGGGCTCCCCCACCAACATCTTCAAGTCCTTTACCCCGCCCCAGAAGGGCGCCGGCATGATGATGGAAGGCGCCGACAAGGATACCTGCGACAAGCTGGCCGGCATCCTGGCTGCCAAGCATATCATCTGATAGAAGGGAGAATGGAAGAAATGTCTACTTTTAATAGTGCTGATATCGCCGCGTTCAACGGCGGCGTCTGGGTTTTCTGCGAGCAGCGCCAGGGCAAGATGATGCCCACCTCCTTCGAGCTGATCTCCGAGGGCCGCAAGCTGGCCGACGAGCTGGGCACCAAGCTGTACGGCATCCTGCTGGGCCACAACATCGAGGGCATCGCCAAGGAGCTGGGCGGCTACGG
>CASECK010000076.1 GCA_949286295.1 uncultured bacterium
GCCCTTCGGAGTTGTGATATAATAGCCACAAAGCGGCTATTATACTTGGATTCAAGTCCTTTTTCTCGCCCCTGACGGGGCAACCGAAAAAGACGAAATATGATACCATTCTGGCTGCGCCGTTATGGTATCATAGCCGCAAAGCGGCTATGATACTTGGATTTAAGCCCTTTTTCCGGCCCCTGACGGGGCAACCGAAAAAGATGAAATATGATACCATACGGCGTAGCCGTCATGGTATCATAACTAAAAATGGTCATATTTGGGCTTTGGCCTGGTTTCCCACCCAGGTCCGAACCCACAAAAAAATAGCCGCCTGCCCGTCCGGCGGCGAAATAGAGCGAAAAGGAGTGTTTGGTATGGATTTTGAAGCGCTTCAGGCGGCCCGGGAGAGCTGCCGGGTCTTTTGTGACCGCCCCGTGCCCCGGGAGGTGCTGGCCCATCTGGTGGATGTGGCCCGGCTGTCCCCCAGCGGGTGCAACGCCCAGCCCTGGCGGTTCATCGCGGTGGACGAGCCGCAGGCCAAGGCGAAGCTGGTGGACGCCCTGCGGGACGGCCCGGTGTGCGGCTGCCCCTGGGGGGACAAGGTGCCCGCGTTTCTGCTCATCTGCGAGGACCAGGCCCAGCTGATGCCTGGGGTGGGGGAGCATTACGGCAGCCAGCACTTTGCCCAGATGGACATCGGCATGGCCGCCATGGCCCTGTGCCTGGAGGCCACGCAGCTTGGCCTGGGGACCTGTATGCTGGGCACCATCAACCAGGAGAAAATGCATGCGGCCTTTGGGATTCCAGAGCAGCGGCCGGTGCGCCTGGCCATCGCCGTGGGCTACCCGGCCGGGGAGCGGCCGCCCCGCCGGAAGCAGCGCAAGCAGCTGGAGGAGATTCTCAGCTACAACCGCTGGTGACACAAGAGCATAAAACCGCGCGCTGCCAGAGAGGGCGGCGCGCGGTTTTTTTATCCGTTGAGGGGGGCGGCCCGCTCCTCCAGCCAGGCCCGGACCTGCTCGATGCCCTGCTGGCTGACGGGGAATTGGGCGCGGTCCAGGATTTCGCTGTGCTCCATAGCCAGGGGGCCGCGCCACAGCTGGACCTCCAGCGCCGGGGCCCCTCCCTCCGGCTCCGGCGCCAGGGGACGGATGAAAAAACGGGCCAGGCCCTTGCTGCCGTACCAGCTGTTGCCGTTCTCCCAGAAGAGGAGGGTGGGCAGTTCGATGGGGTGTAACATGGGGATTCTCCTTCTGTGTCAGTCTTGGTGTTCGGCCCAGTCCAGGCTGCGGCCCACCGCCTTGTGCCAGCCGGCAAGCAGCCGCTGGCGGGTCTGCTCCTGCATATGGGGCTGGTACTGCCGGGACAGCTGCCGCAGCTGGCGCAGCTGCTCCAGGCCGCTCCAGACTCCCGTGGCCAGTCCCGCCAGGCAGGCGGCCCCCAGGGCGGTGGTCTCCGCCAGGGCGGGGCGGTGGACGGGCTTGTTGAGAATGTCGGCCTGGAACTGCAGGAGAAAGGCGTCCCGGCTGGCCCCGCCGTCGGCGTTGAGGGCGCGCAGGGGGATGCCGGTGTCCTTCTCCATGGCCTGCACCAGGTCGGCCACCTGATAGGCGATGGACTCCTGGGCGGCCCGGATGATGTGCTCCCGGGTGGTGCCCCGGGTCAGCCCCACCAGCGCGCCCCGGGCGTACATATCCCAGTAGGGGGCGCCCAGGCCGGTGAAGGCGGGCACCAGATAGACCCCGCCGGTGTCCGGGACCTTGGAGGCGTAATACTCCGCGTCCCGGGCGTCGGTGAGGAAGCGCAGCTCGTCCCGGACCCACTGAATCACCGCCCCGCCCACAAAGACGGACCCCTCCAGGGCGTACTGGACCTCCCCCTCCGGGGCGGCGGCGATGGTGGACACCAGGCCGTTGCGGCTGCGGTACAGCTGCCGGCCGGTGTTCATCAGAAGGAAACAGCCGGTGCCATAGGTGTTCTTTGCCTCCCCGGGGGAGAAGCAGGCCTGGCCGAAGAGGGCGGCCTGCTGGTCGCCGGCGATGCCCGCGATGGGCACCTCCACCCCCTGGAGGTTGACGGTGCCGTACACCTGGCTGCACCCCCGGACCTGGGGGAGCATGGACATGGGGATGCCCAGGCGGCGGCAGATATGTTCATCCCAGCCCAGCGACTGGATGTCAAACAGCATGGTGCGGCTGGCGTTGGTGTAGTCGGTGACGTGGACCTGGCCGCCGGTGAGCTTCCACACCAGCCAGCTGTCCACCGTGCCGAAGAGCAGCTCCCCCGCCTGGGCCCGCTCCCGGGCCCCCTCCACGTGCTCCAGAATCCAGGCAATCTTGGTGGCGGAGAAATAGGCGTCGATGAGCAGGCCGGTGTGCTCCTGGATATACCCGGCCAGCTCCCCGTCCCGCTTGAGCTGCTCGCACAGGGGGGCGGTGCGGCGGCACTGCCAGACGATGGCGTTATAGACCGGCCGGCCGGTGCGCCTGTCCCAGACGACGGTGGTCTCCCGCTGGTTGGTGATGCCGATGGCGGCCAGCTCCTCTGGGGAGATGCCGCTCTGGGCCAGGGCCTCGGTGAGCACGGAGTACTGGCTGGACCAGATTTCCATGGGGTCGTGCTCCACCCAGCCTGGCCTGGGGTAGAGCTGGGTGAACTCCCGCTGGGCGCAGCCCACCACGGCCTGCGTCCGGTCAAAGATGATGCAGCGGCTGCTGGTGGTGCCCTGGTCCAGGGCGGCGACATAGCGTTTCAACGGGACAGCCCCCTTTCTCCCCCCTATTATGACAGAAAAGGCCGGCGGTGTAAAGCGCCGGCGCACCCATTGCGGGCGGTGGCATAGAATGGGGTGCGGCGAACCCTGAACAGGTCCGCCGCGACCATCACCATCCATGAAGAAGGAGCGTTTTATGAGACGACAGTATTCTTCCGAGTGGGAGCATAGCCGCCGGGACGGCGTGGTCGCCTACCTGAACGGGAGCGGATGCGGCAGCGCCGCGGGCTGCGGCTGCGGCTGCTCCTCCTGCTGTGACTGTACCCCCGGCTGTCCCACTCCCCCCGTGTCTCCTGTGCCCCCCTGCGGCGGACCCGGACCCTATCCGCCCTTCCCCGGAACCGGCCCCACCGGTCCCACCGGCCCCCAGGGCTACCCTGGGCCGCAGGGGGCCACCGGTCCCACCGGACCCCAGG
>CASECK010000077.1 GCA_949286295.1 uncultured bacterium
GGCGTAGGCCTTCTCCTGGGCCACCTTGGCCTCGGCGGCGCCGGCGGCGCCCAAGTCGGCCTGACCCCGCAGCCGCTCCAGCTCCTGGGCCAGGCTGCCCGCCGAGCGGGCGTTCTCCTCCGCCTGGGCGCTCTTGGCGGCCAGGGCGGCCCGCCCCTGCTCCAGCCGCCCCTCAATCTCCTCCAGCCGCGCCCGGCGCTGGGCAATCTGGGCCGACAGAGAGCCCTCCCGGCCCTCCTGCTGCTCCAAATCGGCCCGGATGCGCTGGGCGGACTCCAGATTGTGCTGGATGTTGCTCTTCAGTACGGCGATGGCGGCCTCCAGCTCATTGGCCTGGGCCTGGGTGCCCTGAAGCTCCAGGCGCAGCCGGTCGGCCTCCACGTCCCGGGCGCGCATCTGCTCCGAGCAGCGCTCGGCGGCGGCATAGGCCTTCTCCTGGGCCACCCGGACCTCCTCCCGCCGGTCCGCCGCCTGCTGATAGTCGGCCTCCAGCTTGATGGTGTTGGCCCGGATGCGCTCCAGGGTGTCCAGCCACACGGAAATCTCCAGCCCCCGCAGCTCGTCCCGGAGGACCAGGAACTTCTTCGCCTTCCCGCTCTGCTCCCGCAGCGGCTCCACCTGCAGCTCCAGCTCGGCGATTTTGTCGTTGACCCGCACCAGATTCTCGTCCGTGTGCTCCAGCTTCCGCTCGGCCTCCTCCTTCCGGTGGCGGTAGCGGGAGATGCCGGCCGCCTCCTCAAAGACCTCCCGGCGGTCGGCAGACTTGACGGACAGAATCTCGTCAATCTTGCCCTGGCCGATGATGGAGTACCCCTCCCGGCCCAGACCGGTGTCCATAAACAGCTCGTTGACGTCCTTCAGGCGCACCGAGCGGCGGTTGATGTAGTACTCGCTCTCGCCGGAGCGGTAGTACCGCCGGGTGACCATCACCTCGGACTCCTCCATGTCAAACAGGTGGGAGGTGTTGTCCAGCACCAGGGACACCTCGGCGTAGCCCGTCTGCCTGCGCTTGGCGGTGCCGCCGAAGATGACGTCCTCCATCTTTCCCCCCCGCAGGGCCCGGGTGGACTGCTCCCCCATCACCCAGCGGATGGCGTCGGAGATGTTGGACTTGCCCGAGCCGTTGGGCCCCACAATGGCGGTGATGTCCTCCCCAAAGGTGAGGACGGTCTTATCGGGAAAGGACTTAAAGCCCTGAATCTCCAATGCCTTTAAGTACAAATGAGCCACCTCGCATCTTCCGGCCGGGAGAGGCCTCCCGCCGCCCCCTCCGGGGCATAACAATAGATATTATATTATAGCAAAACCGCCGCGCAAATGCAATCACCCCTTTCCTCCCCGCCTCCGGCCGGAAATTTTATGGAATCTTAATTTTTCCTTCAGCGGACTTTAGGATTTCTCTGGTATAGTTATGCCATCCCATCAAGGAAGGGGGATTCCCCATGAAGGACGGCTATACCATCCATATCCTGCTGACCCGGTCCGGGACCTGGTTCTCCCGGCTGATTCACCTGGCCACCCAGGATGACTATACCCACGCCTCCATCGGCCTGGACGGCCCGGCCGGTCCCTTTTACAGCTTCGCCCGGAAGCACCGGCATTTCGCCCTGCCCGCCGGTCTGGTGGAGGAGCAGGTCACCCCGGAGCGCCGGACCGTCCCCTGCTGCCTGTACGAGCTGACCGTCAGCAGGGAGGCCTATCTGCGCCTGCGCCGCCGGCTGGATGCCATGTACGCCCGGCGGGAGGAGTACCGCTACAACATCCTGGGCACCCTGGCCTGCTACTTCAACCTCCCCCTCCGGCGCCGCCGCCACTTCTTCTGCTCCCAGTTCGTGGCCGGCCTGCTGGAGGAATGCGGCGCGGCGGAGCTGCCCAAGCCCCCCACCCTGCTGCGCCCCGCCGACCTCTGCCACCTCAAAGAGCTGCGGGCCGTCCACCACGGCCCTCTGGAGGAGCTGCTGGCCTACGCCGCGGCGTGACGGTCCCCTCCCCTGGAAAATTTTTTGCGGCGCAGGCTTGACTTTGCCCTCCCCCCTTGCTATAATACTGCTTGCCGCTGCGAGTGTAGCTCATCTGGTAGAGCGCCACCTTGCCAAGGTGGAGGTAGCGAGTTCGAGCCTCGTCACTCGCTCCAAAAAGAAAGACATGACCTGCGGTCATGTCTTTCTTCTTTTATCTGGCCGCCGCGGGCGGTCCGTCCCCTCCTCTCCACGGACGGCCGGCTGCCTGCACCGGGCGGACATCCATGGGATGTCCGCCCCTTTTCCCACCTCCGGGGAGACGGCTCTGAGTCCAGAGCACCTTCGGGCGCCCTCCGGCGCGCCCGGTGTTGAATTTGGAAAGGAGCATGAGCCTATGTATCAAGCCCGCATTGAAACGGTCCTGGCCTCCATGAGGGAGATGGGACTGGAGCAGATGCTGATCTCCGACCCGGACAGCATCTGGTACCTCACCGGCTACGACGTCTCCCCCTTCGAGCGGCTGCTGGTGCTCTGCCTGCGCCAGGACGGCCGGCACACCCTGTTTCTCAACCGCCTCTTCCCCCCTCCCGGGGAGGGCGTCCCCTGCCGTCAGGTCTGGTTCTCTGACAGCGACGACTACCTGTCCATCCTGGCCTCCCAGGTGGACGCCGGCCGGGATATGGGCATCGACAAGGACTGGCCCGCCCGGTTCCTGCTGCCCCTGATGGAGCGCAACCCCGGCTGCCGCTATGTGCTGGCCTCCTCCTGCGTGGACGGCGCCCGGGCCTGCAAGGACCCGGTCGAGCAGCAGCTCATGCGCGTGTCCTCCCAAATCAACGACACCGTGATGGAGCGGGCCGCCGCCTTCCTCCGGGCGGGAATCACCGAGCGGGAGGTCTCCGAGTACATCGTCAGCCAGTATGCCGCCGAGGGCTGCGACCAGGTCTCCTTCCACCCCATGACCGCCTTCGGCCCCAACGCCGCCGACCCCCACCACGAGGCGGACGGCACCGTGCTCCAGGAGGGCGACTGCGTGGTCATCGACATGGGCTGCCGGAAGGACCGCTACTGCTCCGACATGACCCGCACCTTCTTCTTCCGCTCCGCCGACCCCAAGTACACCGCCATCCACGACCTGGTCCGGGAGGCCAACGAGCTGGCCGAGTCCATGGTCCGCCCCGGCGTACCTCTGAAGGAGCTGGACCGGGCCGCCCGGGACCACATCGCCGCGGCGGGATACGGGGACTACTTCACCCACCGGCTGGGCCACTTCATCGGCCAGACCGAGCACGAGCAGGGGGACGTGAGCAGCGTCTCCCCCATCATCGCCAAGCCCGGCATGATTTTCTCCATCGAGCCGGGCGTCTACCTCCCCGGGCAGTTCGGCGTCCGGGTGGAGGACCTGGTGCTGGTCACCGAGACCGGCTGCGAGGTCCTCAACCACGTGGACAAGCGCTGGCGAATCCTGGGGTGACCCCGCCATTTTGCGAAATTTTGTTCCTTTTTCTTGACATTTTCTCCCACCGGGACTATGATATAGCCCGTGAAAGGAGGAGATATCCGTGCATGGAAGCAAAACTCTGCGCCTGGGCGCGATATTAGAGGTCCTGACCGGCCTGGTCTGGATTCTGGCCGTCTGGTCCCTGCTGGGCGCCGGCGGCGGAGAGGCCGGGACCAGCGAGGAGCTGCTGACCGGCGCGCTGTTCGGTGTGTTCGGCCTGTACGCCTTCAACGGCTTCCGGGTGCTGGCCGGCCTTGTGGGCCTGGTCCTGTCCGGGAAGAAGTCCGTCCTCACCGTCGCGCTGGGCTTCATCCTGTTCCTGCTTCAGCTCATCGACTTTGTGCAGGTGCAGGGAAATATGGTCATGGTGGTCATTAACGTACTGCTTCTGATCATCCCCGGGCTGTACTTCACCGGGGCGCTGAAAAACTACAAGTCCTGAATTTTAGACGAAAACGCGGCCTGTACCCTCTGGTACAGGCCGCGTTTTGCCGTCCGCGGTCTTCTCTCCGCCGCCCGGCGTCTCAGGACAGCAGGATTCGGTCGTTGTCCAGCTCCCTGCCCGCCCCGGCCCGGAACCGGGCCAGCAGGTCTCCCACCGTCATACCGGCGCGTTCCTGGCCCTGCACGTCCAGCACGATGCGACCCTCGTCCATCATCAGGGTCCGGTTTCCCAGCTCCAGGGCCTGGCGCATATTGTGGGTCACCATCAGCGTGGTGATGTTGTGTTCCGCCACCACCTCCCGGGTGATGCGCAGCACCTTTTCGGCGGTGCCCGGGTCCAGGGCGGCGGTGTGCTCATCCAGCAGGAGCAGCCAGGGGGGGACCATGGTGGACATGAGCAGGGCCAGGGCCTGGCGCTGGCCGCCGGACAGCAGCCCCACCGGCTGGCGCATCCGGTCCTCCAGTCCCATATCCAGCAGGGCCAGCCGCTCCCGGAACCGCTCCCGGTCGGCCCGGCTCATGTGGGAGAACCACCCGCCGCTGCCCGCGGCCAGGGCCAGATTTTCCTCGATGGTCATGTGGGGGGCGGTGCCCCGCATAGGGTCCTGGAACAGCCGGCCGATGTGCTTGGCCCGCCTGTGCTCGGGCAGATAGGTGATGTCCCTGCCGTCCACCACCACCGCGCCGCTGTCCACAAAGAAGCTTCCGGCCACGGCGCCCAGCAGAGTGCTCTTGCCCGCTCCGTTGGACCCCACGATGGTGACGAAGTCCCCCGCCTCCAGGGACAGGCTCAGCCCGTCCAGAGCTTTCTTCTCGTTGACCGTGCCCGGGTTGAAGGTCTTGCAAATGCCATCCAACTTCAGCATTTCCATTCTCATCCCCTCCTTCCGGCCGGGGCCCGGCGTCTCCGGGCCTGGAGGGCGGCCCACTGCTTCAGGTTGGGGGCCGCGATGGCCAGGGCCACCACGATGGCGGTGACCAGCTTCAGGCAGTCAATGGGAATGACCGGGGTGCGCAGCACCAGGGCGTACACCAGCCGGTACAGGATGCTGCCCAGGATGACGGCGGCGGCCCCCCGGGCCATGGCTCCCCGGCCCACGATGGTCTCCCCGATAATCAGGCAGGCAAGGCCGATGACCACGATGCCGGTGCCGCTGTTGATGTCGGCGCTCTTCTGGGCCTGCCCCACCACCGCCCCGGACAGTCCGGTCAGGGCGTTGGCGATGCACAGCCCCACGGTGATGGTGAAGTTGGGGTTGATGGAGGAGGCCCGGACCATATCCGCGTTGTCCCCGGTGGCCCGGATGGACAGCCCCAGCCGGGTGCCCAAAAACAGCACCAGCAGCGCGCCGGCCAGGGCGGTGAGGGCGGCGGACAGGAGGATGCCCCCCCACTCCCCGCCAATTCCGGTGGCCTGGAACAGGGTGAAGATGGTCTCCTCCTTCAGCAGGGACCGGTTGGCCCTCCAGCCCATGGCCATCAGGTTGACGGTGTACAGCCCCGTGTTGGTGACAATGCCCGCCAAAATGGAGGGCACCCCCAGCTTGGTCTGGAGAAAGGCGGTGACAAACCCGGCCCCGGCCCCGGCCAGCATGGCGGCGGGGATGGCCAGGAGGGGATGCCCGGCGGCGGTGACGGACACCGACACGGCGCAGCCCAGGATAAAGCAGCCGTCGGTGGTCAAATCGGCGATATTCAGCACCCGGAAGCTGAGAAACAGGGCCATGGCCACCAGGGCGTACTGAAAGCCCAGCTCCAGGGCGGTCTGTGCGACAAAGAGCATAGGATGCGCGCGCTCCTTTCACGGGGCGGCCCGCCCGGACCCGCCGGGGGGCGCCCCTTGGATGGTTGCGGGGGGTCAGTCCTGGGTGGTGGTGACCGGGACCAGATTGGCGGCCATGCCTTCAAACACCGTGTAGTCGGCGCCCAGGGCCCCGGCGGTCTCGGTGTTGACGGTGATGGTGTCGCCGGGCAGCTGATAGAAGTCCTCCATACCGTCCATCCCCTGGGTGAGGACCCGGTAGGCCAGCTGGGCGGTCTCAGCGCCCAGGTTGGTATAGTTCACCCCGCAGGCGGCGAAGGCGCCGTTGCGGGCAAAGGAGTCGGCCCCGGCGTAGTGGGGGATTCCGGCGGCGATGAAGTCCTCGTAGATGGCCAGCTCGGCGTTCATGATGATGTTGTCGGTGGGGGTGAACACCGCGTCCACCCCGCTGGCGATGAGGGAGCTGGCGGCGGCGATGACCTCGTCGTTGGTGTTGGCGGTGGCCTCGGTATAGGCGATGCCCTTGCCGTCCAAATACTCCTTGGCCTGGGCGATGGGCACCTGGGAGTTGGGCTCAGACAGGGAGTAGAGCAGGCCCACGCGCTCCACGCCGGGGTTCTGGGCCAGCATCATATCCAAAATCAGCCCGGTGTCCAGGGCGTCGCTGGTTCCGGTGACATAGTCGATGCCGGTCAGCCCGGCGGTGTCCGGATAGGAGATGGCGGCAAAAATCACGGGGGTCCCGGTCTTCCCGGCGGAGACGGCGGCCACCTGGGCGGCGGAGGTGGCGATGGGGATGATGGCGTCCACCCCGTCGGCGATGGCCTGGTCGGCCAGCTGGCGCAGGACGCTCTGGTCCCCCTGGCCGGAGGTGACGGTACACTCGATGGCGACCCCCTCCTCCGCCTCAATCTCGCCCAGGCGGGCCGCGATGGCGTCGGCAATCTCATTGAGGGAGGCGTGGTCCGTCTGCTTGATGACCGCCACCTTATAGCCCTCTCCGCTCTGGGCGCCGCCGCCGGAGCAGGCGGCCAGGGACAGCGCCGCCGTCAGGGCCAGGGCGGCGGCCAGGAACTTTTTCATCCGGTTGGTCTTTTTCATTTTGGTTACCTCCATATTGCGGCCCGTTGGGCCAGAATGTGTCTGGGTGGATGATGGAGGGGCCGTTGCCAAAGCGGCCTTGTTGGAGTATATCGATAGCGCCCCCGGGGCATACGTGGTTTTTTCGCCCTCCGCCCCGGCTTTCGCGCCGCGGCGGAGGCGGGCGGCTGTTTTTTGATTGCCCGGCAATAAAAAAACAGCCCCTTATCCCCTATGGGACAAGAGCCGTTACTCCTGCGATACCACCCAAATTGACGCTTGCGCGTCCGCTCGCTTCACGCGCCATCACGCGTGCCCGATGGATAACGGGTGGGTCCCCGTCGGCATCTACTTGGCCGCAGCCGTTCAAGCCGCCCTCGAAAGTCCATTCGTCCGGCCGCGCCCCGCCCCGATTCCACCGCCCGGGACTCTCTTCAGGTTTGCTGTGCCGGCTACTCCTCTTTCTCAAAGGTTTGCCTGTGTGTGGTTGTTGGGGCCATTATAGCCGCCCGGCCGCCTCTTGTCAAGCCCTTTTTTTCATCCCTCCCGGGGGCGGCGTCCGATAGCGGGACGCCGCCCCCGTTCCGGTTCAGAAGGCCTGGCTGGCCTTTTTCAGATAACCGAGGTAGAGCACAAGGCCCAACAGGGCCACCAGGGCGTTGACCATCAGCAGCACAATGGCCGCCAGCGGGACAAAGAAGGCCAGCAGGATACAGCCCACCGAGATGGCGGTGACCGCCAGGTTGCAGAGGATGACCCCCCGCCCCTTGTCCGCCACGTCGCCCCGGCCTATCTGCTGCAAAAACTCGTTGGTGGTCTTCACCACCAGCCACAGGCAGATAAAGTTCAGCACGCCGCTGATAGCGTCGGTCAGAGACGTGTCAAACAGCCCCAGGACAAAATTCACTATGGTCAGCACCAGCACCGTGGTGTACTGCCCGCTGACTTTGCCCAGCTTGACCAGGCCCATGATGTTCAGCACCGCGGCCACCAGGGCGGCCACCAGCACAGCCACGGCGACCAGAATTCCCAATACGGGAATCATAACCAGAATCGAGCACAGCAGGATAATGATTCCCATCACCTGCGCCTGGTAGAGCTTGCTCAGCCCCTCCCGCAGCTTCACAGTTTGTTCTTCCATATCCTCTCTTCTCCTTTCTGTCCGAAACGGCGTTTTCTTCCGGCGGGTATGGAAAAGGCGGACTTCCGGGGAAGTCCGCCTTTTGAGAAAACAATTACTCGTCGATGTCGATGACGACGCCGGAACCCACGGTACGGCCGCCCTCACGGATGGCGAAGCGCAGGCCCTTCTCGATGGCGATGGGGGTAATCAGCTCCACGCTCATGTCCACGTTGTCGCCGGGCATACACATCTCAGTGCCCTCGGGCAGGGTGATGATGCCGGTCACGTCGGTGGTGCGGAAATAGAACTGGGGCCGGTAGTTGTTGAAGAAGGGGGTGTGACGGCCGCCCTCGTCCTTGTTCAGGACGTAGACCTGGCCCTTGAACTTGGTGTGGGGGTGAATGGAGCCGGGCTTGCACAGCACCTGGCCGCGCTCGATGTCGGTCTTGGCGATACCGCGCAGCAGGCAGCCGGCGTTGTCGCCAGCCTCGATATAGTCCAGAGTCTTGCGGAACATCTCCATGGAGGTGACCACGGTGCTCTTCTTCTCGTCGGACAGGCCCACAATCTCCACGGTCTCGCCGGCCTTCAGCTGGCCGCGCTCCACACGGCCGGTAGCCACGGTGCCGCGGCCGGAGATGGTGAACACGTCCTCCACGGGCATCAGGAAGGGCTGGTCGGCCTTGCGGTCGGGAGTGGGGATGTAGTTGTCAACGGCATCCATCAGCTCCTTGATGCAGGCGAAATCGGGGTCGTCGGGGTTGCCGGACTCGTTGGTCAGGGCGTTCAGAGCGGAGCCCTTGATGATGGGAATCTCGTCGCCGGGGAACTCCCGCTCGGACAGGCACTCGCGCACCTCCATCTCCACCAGCTCCAGCAGCTCGGGGTCGTCCACCTGGTCGCACTTGTTCAGGAAGACCACCATGGCGGGCACGCCCACCTGACGGGCCAGCAGGATGTGCTCCTTGGTCTGGGCCATGGGGCCGTCGGTGGCGGCGATGACCAGGATGGCGCCATCCATCTGAGCGGCGCCGGTGATCATGTTCTTGATATAGTCGGCGTGGCCCGGGCAGTCCACGTGGGCATAGTGGCGCTTGTCGGTCTCATACTCCACGTGGGCGGTGTTGATGGTGATGCCGCGCTCGCGCTCCTCGGGGGCCTTGTCGATGGAGGAGTAGTCCTCATACTGAGCCTGGCCCTTCAGGGACAGATACTTGGTGATAGCGGCGGTCAGGGTGGTCTTACCGTGGTCGACGTGACCGATGGTGCCGATGTTTACGTGGGGCTTGTTGCGCTCGAATTTTGCCTTAGCCATTGGAATTTCCTCCTTATATTACAGTTCTCGTTGTACGAGCTGAGGGTTCTGTGGCGTATCACAGGTATTTTATCCTATTCCCGCCATAATTGCAACCCTATTTTTTGCCGCCGGACCGGCTCCGGCGCGGGGTGCGGGGCGCGGCTTACTCCTGGTTGCGGCCGCGCTCGGAGATAATCTTGTCGGCGATGCTCCTGGGAATCTCCACATAGCTGTGGGGCTCCATGGAGTACTGGCCGCGGCCCTGGGTGCTGGAGCGCAGGTCGGTGGCGTAGCCGAACATATTGGCCAGCGGCACCAGGGCGTCCACCTGGGTGGCGCCGGGCCGGCTCTCCTGGCCCTGAATCTGGCCCCGGCGGCTGTTCAAATCGCCGATGACGTTGCCCAGATACTCGTCGGGCACGATGACCGAAACCTTCATCATGGGCTCCAGCAGCACCGGGCTGGCCTTGCGGCAGGCCTCCTTGAAGGCCATGGAGCCGGCAATCTTGAAGGCCATCTCGGAGGAGTCCACCTCGTGGTAGGAGCCGAAGGTCAGGTGTACCTTCACGTCCACCACGGGATAGCCGGCCAGGATACCGGCCTGCATGGCCCCCTGGATACCGGCGTCCACCGCGGGGATATACTCCTTGGGGATGACGCCGCCGGTAATCTCGTTGAGGAACTCGTAGCCCTTGCCGGGCTCGTTGGGCTCCACGGTGATGCGGACGTGGCCGTACTGGCCCTTGCCGCC
>CASECK010000078.1 GCA_949286295.1 uncultured bacterium
GGGTCAGCCCCTCCTGGTCGGACAGGCCGTCCTTGGCCAGCATCCGCTCCAGCACCTCCACGTCGGCGGTGATGTCCATGGCGTCCCCCCGGAAGAGCAGGTCCAGTTGCGTCTCAAAGCCCTCCACCACCTTATCCATCATGCCCTCGATGCGCTCCATGGCGGCGGTGATGTGCTCGCCTGACACCTCCTGGGCCTCCAGCTGGCTATAGGCCCGGAGAATCTTCAGGGTGGTGGGCAGATAGTAGCTTAAAAAGCTGTGCAGCTGGGGGGAGTTTTCCGGGTGGCTTTTCTGATAGTCCAGAATTTTCGCCGTGATAGAGCCGATGCGGTCGATTTGCCCGGACAGCTTCTGATTGCGGACCGCGTCGCTGACCGCCCGAATCTCCGCCAGGATGGCGTTCTCCACATCTGTATCGTCCTTCGGCTCTTCGTTTGCCTGGGACGCCTGGCGCGCCCCTTCGGGGGAGAGAATCAGCAGGCCGCCGGCGTGGTCCAGGTAGCCGGCGGGGAACAGGCCGTCGTCCAGCATATCCTCCAAGTCGCCGCGCACCCGGCTGGGAGACAGGCCGGTGGAGGCGGCCAGGGCGGAGAGGGACACGCAGGGCCGCTCCCCAATCATGGCCAGATAGTTCCGGTAGCGCTTGGCTTTCCTGGTCTTGCGCAGGCCGGCTATCAGCAGGCTCAGGCCCGCCGAAAGGAAGCACAGCAGGGGGATGAGCTCCTCCAGATACCACAGTATGTCGGGCAGTATCCACAGGTTGTCCACCGCGTCGATGAGGGTGATGCCGCCAAAGATGCCGGTCAGGATGACGCCGGTCTGGACCATGCTCCGGCCGCTTTTGAGCAGCCTGGCCACCAGATTGCCCGGGCCGGCCTTCCCGCTGGGGGAGGCCCCACCATCCTGGGCCGTGCCGGACGGGGCGGCGGTGGTCCGGGCGCCGGCCTGCTGCCCGGACCCAGACTGGGCGTAATAGGGGTGCCTGCCCCGGGGCCTGTTCCGGCTCATCAGCCGCAGTGCAATCATGATGATGCCCACCGGGGCGGCCACCCCGGTAAACAGCAGGGCAAAGGCGATCAGCCAGTAGAACGGGTCGCCGCTCCCGCTGCGTCTGTTGGAAAAGTCGGACATCTTGTCTCCCCCTTGATGGTTGTAGTACCAGTATACCAGAAAATTTTCGAAATGCCATTGAAGTTTTCTTAAAATTTCCTGAATCTGGCCCTGAATCTGGCAGCGCCTTTTATCATAACGCCCCGCAGGGAAAACGTAAATCCCCTTTGCGCGGCAAGGGAAAGATTCCCTGAATTGTAACTAATCTGTAATTGTAAGGGGGTGGGACGGATGCTATAATACAAAATTGTGAAGTTATGCGCATAAACTGGGAACCGTATGGGACCCGGAAGGCCGGGGCGGAGTCACCGCCTGGGCCGGGAGGTATGCAGGGATGGAAGGACAGCGGGTCGCCGGGCCCGGACAGGGCGGCGGCAGAAGAAAGATTTGGATCGCGCTGGGGGGCGCCGGGGCGGCCGTGTTGGCGGGCGCTTATCTGGGCCTGTGCGCCTGGGTGGGGAAGATGGATACCATCTTCCCCAACACCAGCGTTGCCGGGCTGGATGTGTCCGGCATGACCCAGACTCAGGCCCAGGCGGCGCTGGAGCAGGCTGTGGCCGGGCACGGGGATGAGATGGTGGGCGTCGTGACCTACGGCGGCTGGCAGGAGGGCATTACCGCCGCCCAGATGGACTACGACTGGAGCTTGCCTGTCCAGGATGCCTATGAGGCGGGACGGGAGAGCTTCCTCGCCCAGGGCGGGCGGTATCTGGCCCGCATCCTGGGCGGCCGGCATGGCGTGAGCGCGCCCCGGGGCGGGGAACAGCCCGCCCTGGAGCGGCTGCTGGATGATGTGGAGCGCGAGATGGGCGGGAATGTTACCTACGCCACCTATCAGCTGGAGGGCGGCCGGTTGACCATGACCAAGGGCAGGACCGGCGTGGGCCTAAATCGGGACGAGGTGAGAGACAGCGCGCTGTCCGCCCTGGAAGAGGCCATGGAGCGGAAGCTGGGCGGCGGCCAGGAGGGCGTGGTGGAGGTCCAGCGGCAGCTGGTCCCGGACGAGACCGGCCCCCAGACCCCCGACTTTGAGGAGATATACCGGCAGCTGCACACCGAGCCGGTCAGCGCCCAGATGGACCCGGAGACCTTCACGGTCACCGACCACGTGGTGGGCGTGGACTTCGACGTGCAGGCGCTGAAGGCGGCCTATGACCAGGCGGCGGAGGGGGCGAGCTTCTCCATCCCCGTGGAGCTGGAGCAGCCGGAGGAGACCAAGGAGAGCCTGGAGAGCAAGCTGTTTGCCGACCTGCTGGGGCAGGGGCAGACCATCCTCACCGGCACCTGGGGCAGGCAGTACAACGTGAAGCTGGCCGCCGAGGCCTGCAACGGGACCATCCTGCTGCCTGGCGAGGTGTTCTCCTTCAACGGCCGCACCGGCAGCCGGGACGCCTCTATGGGCTATCAGTCTGCCACCGTCTACTCCGGGGGCAAGACGGTGGAAGAAGTGGGGGGCGGCGTGTGCCAGACCTCCTCCACCATCTACTACGCCCTGCTCCACACCAATTTAGAGGTGGTGGAGCGCTATAACCACGGCTACAACACCGGCTATGTGCCGGTGGGGATGGACGCGACGGTGTACTATGGGGTCACCGATTTTCAGTTCCGGAACAGCACGGACTACCCGGTCAAAATTCTCCTCTATCCCCAGCAGCAGGGGGCTCAGGAGGCCCTGGTGTGCCAGATATACGGCACCAACGAGGAGGGGGTCTACGCCGTCCCCCGCAGCGTCTCCTATGATAAGGTGGCCCCCACCACCGTCTATCAGCCCGACGAGACCATCCCCCGGGGGACCACCAAGGTGGACATGGTGCAAAACCCCTATACGGGGCTGAAGGCCCATACCTATCGGGACGTGTACGACCGGGAGGGCAACCTGATAGAGGAGCAGGACATGGGGCAGAGCGTGTATAAAATGCGGCCCAAGACCATCCTCTACAACCCCGCCGACGGCGACCCCGCCACCTGGGTGGACGGCCAGCCGCCCCAGCCCGGCCAGCCTACCGGCCCTGAGCAGGCCGCCGGTCCCGGGAGCGGGGAGACCTCCGTTCCGGAGGAGCCGGTGGACCCGGGCACAGCCGGAGACCCGGCGCCGCCCACCGGTTTGGAGCAGCCCGAGGACCCCGGCCAGACCGGCGGGGCGGGGACGGACGTGGATTCTGGGACGCAGGACGGCTCCGGCCAGGAGAGCGGCTCCGGAGAGCAGCCGGAGCAGCCCGCGCCCGGCGGGGAGGAGAGCGGCGGCCAACCGGAAGTCGTGCCCGGCTGGGACCGCCCTATCTGAGGACCCCGCCGGCATAGACAGAGAGGAAGCGCTATGTTTCAAGGATACAGCCAGCAGACCACCGAGTTTCTCTGGGGCCTGCGGTTCAACAATGAGCGCAGCTGGTTTTTGGCCCACAAGGGGGAGTTTCTCACTTATGTGGACGGCCCCACCCGGGCTCTGGCCGCCCAGCTGACCGAGGAGATGACCCGGGCCTACCCCAGGCTGGGCCTGGAGTGCAAGGTGAGCCGCATCTACCGGGATGCCCGGCGGCTGTTTGGCCGGGGCCCCTATAAGGACCACCTGTGGTTCACCCTGCGCCACCCTGGGGAGCGGGAGAGCAACACCCCCTGCTTCTTCTTCGAGGTGGCCCCGGAGCGGTACAGCTACGGCATGGGGGCCTGGGACCTGCCGCCCCTGACCATGGCCAAGCTCCGGGCCTGTATCGACCGGGACCCCAGGCCGGTGGAGAAGCTGGCCAGGGCCCTGAACAGGAGGGGGGAGTTTACCCTGGAGGGGGAGCTGTACAAGCGCCCCAAGGGAGACCCCGGCCCGCTGCTCTACCCCTGGTACAACCGCCGTCAGCTCACCTTCTGCTGCGACAGAAACTGCGAGGGGGCCTTCTTCGGCCCGGAGCTGGCCGGACAGGTGCTGGAGGGCTGGAAGTCCCTGGTGCCCCATTACCGCTGGATGCGGGAGCTGGCCGCCGGCCCGGCCCCTGAAAACCTGTGAATTGCCGCCCCGGTGCTCACCCGCCGGGGCGGCTTTTTACGGGCGTCCTTTGTGGAAAACATCATTTTTTGTATGGAATATCAAAAAGGAACTGTCTGATTTGTACAAGAAAACGAAGAAAAACCCTTGACAGGATTAAAACAGTGTGGTAAAGTATAACCAGAAAGAAGAAAGGATGAGTCCAATGTACAGCTAAGAGCCCCAGCACCTGAACCCGTATTGCGAGGTCGAATTTTTAAGATAAATTCCAAAATTCGAACGTTCAGAGGAGAAAGAACCCGGCCAAGCAAAACTGTCAAGAAGGTAGTTTAGGAAAAGCAGTCCAGACCCAGCGAAATCCAGTCAGATTTCCAATGTATCTGAGCGCAAGACCTTAACACCTGACCGGCATACGGGGGCAGGGAACGCCAGCAGCAGGTACCGGAAGGCAACAGAGAGATGAATCCAAACCCAAGGGGACCTCACATTTGAGGAAAAGGCCCAAAGACGCGGCCGAGAAAAGAACTGGTTGAGAGAGAAACTTAAATTGCCGGACGGAACAGGTTGAGGGCGTATCCAATAGAAACGGAGGTAACCATATGATGTTAGATAACAAGAGTGAACAGAAGTGACCCCTGACTGCAGCGGATTACGAAACGGGCAGTTAGGGGTCACTTCTTTTTTTATATTTTTTTGTATGCGGCCGCAAAGCGGGAGGGATTTGGCGGTATGGGACAGCTGGACGGAGAGAAGGGATGAGGGAGGACCGAAGAAACCGGTCCTCCCTCTCCTGTGTATGATTTCTGCGGCCCGCCGGACGGCCGCAGGCGGCGGTTACTTGATGCGCCGGCTGTCCACCTCGTCGGCCAGCAGGGCGGCAAAGCCGTCCAGGCTCATGGCGCCCAGGTCCTCGCCGGAGCGGTGCCGGACAGAGACGGTGCCGTTCTCCATATCCCGGTCGCCCACCACCAGCATATATGGGACCTTCTCCATGGTGGCCTCGCGAATCTTCTTGCCGATTTTCTCGTTGCGGTGGTCGGTCTCCAGCCGGAAACCCCTGGCGTCCAGGGCCCCGGCCACCTGGTCGGCGTACTGGGCGGCCCGGTCGGTGACGGGCAGGACCTTCACCTGCACGGGAGCAAGCCAGGCGGGGAATGCGCCGGCAAAGTGCTCGGTGATCACGCCGATGAACCGCTCGATAGAGCCCAGTACCACCCGGTGAATCATAACGGGGCGGTGCTTCTGGCCATCCTCGCCGGTGTACTCCAGCTCAAAGCGCTCGGGCAGCTGGCTGTCCAGCTGGATGGTGCCGCACTGCCAGGTGCGGCCCAGGGAGTCGGCCAGATGGAAGTCTAACTTGGGGCCGTAGAAGGCGCCATCGCCCTCGTTGACCACAAAGTCCTTGCCCATGTCGGTGATGGCGTTTTTCAGGATGTCCTGGTTGCGCTCCCACTCCTCCACGGTGCCGATGTGGTCCTCGGGCATGGTGGACAGCTCGATTTGATAGCTCAGGCCGAAGGTGGAGTACACCTCGTCAAACAGGCGCACCGTCTCCTGGATGACGTCCTTCATCTGCTCCCGGGTCATAAACACATGGGCGTCGTCCTGGCTGAAGCAGCGCACCCGGAACAGGCCGTGCAGGGCGCCGGACAGCTCGTGCCGGTGGACCAGGCCAATCTCGCCCACCCGCAGAGGCAGCTCCCGGTAGGAGTGGGGCTGGCTGGCGTAGACCAGCATCCCGCCGGGGCAGTTCATGGGCTTGATGGCGAAGTCCTCGCCGTCGATGACGGTGGTGTACATATTCTGCTTATAGTGCTCCCAGTGGCCGGAGCGCTCCCACAGCTGCCGGTTGAGGATGACGGGGGTGGAGATCTCCACATAGCCATACTTCTTGTGGACCTGCCGCCAGTAGTCCAGCAGGGTGTTTTTCAGCACCATGCCGCGGGGCAGGAAGAAGGGAAAGCCGGGCCCCTCGTCCCGGAGCATGAATAGCCCCAGCTCCTTGCCCAGGCGCCGGTGGTCCCGGCGCTTGGCCTCCTCGATGCGCTCCAGATAGGCATCCAGCTCGTCCTTTTTGGGGAAGGCCACGCCGTAGATGCGCTGGAGGGTCTCCCGGTTGGAGTCCCCGCGCCAGTACGCGGCGTTGCAGGCGGTGAGCTTCAGGGCGTTACCCTTGATGCGCCCGGTGGAGTCCAGATGGGGGCCGGCGCACAGGTCGGTGAACTCCCCCTGCCGGTAGAAGGAGATGTGCGCATCCTCCGGCAGGTCCTGGATAAGTTCCACCTTGAAGGGTTCGCCCTTCTCCTCCATAAGGCGGATGGCCTCCTCCCGGGGCAGCTCGAAGCGCTCTAACTTCAGCTTCTCCTTGCAGATTTTCCGCATCTCGGCCTCAATCTGCTCCAGGTGCTCGGGGGTGAAGGCGAAGGGGGCGTCCATGTCGTAGTACCAGCCCTCCTCAATGGCCGGACCGATGGCCAGCTTCACCTCGGGCCACAGGCGCTTGACCGCCTGGGCCATCACATGGGAGCAGGTGTGCCAGTAGGTCTGGCGGTAAACGGGGTTTTCAAAGGTGAATTCGTTTTTCACTTCCTCGGACATTCCGATGACCTCCTTGTTCTGCCCTCCCGCAGCGCTGGGAGGGCGGCGTGCCGGGGCAAAACAAAACGCCTCGCCCCTGTGTTGTACCAGGGGTGAGGCGCAGCATACGCGCTCCCACGGTTCCACCCTTCTTACAGCGAAACTCGCTGTCGCTTATGACCGCTATAACGGGCGCGCCCGTCCCGGTCGTCCCGGGCGGCTCGGGAGTGGTACCGGCCGCGGTCTCCACAGGGCGCTTTCAGCGCAGGGCGCCCCTCTCTGGGTGGGTTCTCCGGCCTCTTCTCCGTCAAAGCCATTTTGACAGGGCCACTATATCACCGCCCCGGGGGATTGTCAAGGGGGGAGTTGTGCTCCGGCGCCCAAAACAGGCGGAAAAAATTGAAAAAACCACTTGACAAGCCGGTATGTGTTTTCTATAATAATGTTCGCGTTCAAAGACAGCAGGGGTCCGTCTGGACATAATTCCTGCCGAGAGTGCTTTCAAAGGGAATACTTTGATAGTGCTGTCCTCCTGTCTTTTGACACGGAGGGTTTTTTGTTGCGCAGATTCAATTTCCGGAGGTGAATCCAAAAATGCCTAACGCAAAGGTTCTTTCCGAGAAGCAGGCCGTCGTGGCCGCGCTGACCGAGCAGCTGCAGAACGCCGCCAGCGGCGTGCTGGTGGACTACAAGGGCATCACTGTGGCCGAGGACACCGCCCTGCGGGTGGAGCTGCGCCAGAACGAGGTCCAGTACGGCGTGGTCAAGAACACCCTGGCCCGCTTCGCCATGAAGAACGTCGGTCTGGACGCGCTGGATGAGGTGCTCAACGGCACCACGTCTCTGGCCACCAGCTCCGGCGACCCCATCGCCCCCATGCGCGTGGTGAACAAGTTTGCCAAGCAGCTGGGCGACCGCTTCAACATCAAGGGCGGTTTTATGGATGGCAAGGTGATCTCCCTGGAGGAGATTATGGCCCTGGCCGACCTGCCCGCCAAGGATGTCCTGCAGGCGCAGGCTCTGGGCATGATGCTGGCCCCCATTACCAGCCTGGCTATCGTGCTCAAGGCCATCGCCGAGAAGGGCGGCCAGCCCGCCGCCCAGGAGGAGGCCGCCCCCGCCGGGGAGGCTGCTCCTGCCGGAGAGGCTCCCGCTGAGGAGGCTCCCGCCGCTGCCGAGGCCCCCGCTGAGGAGGCCCCCGCCGCCGAGTAAGCCGGCGTTTTCCACCCCCTCCCGAACGGGGAGGCAACCAAACAAAATCTGATATCACATAGGAGGTTATTATCATGGCTACTGAGAAGACCACTGCCCTGATCGAGGAAATCAAGTCCCTGACTGTTCTGGAGCTGTCCGAGCTGGTGAAGGCCCTGGAGGAGGAGTTCGGCGTCTCCGCCGCCGCCATGGCCGCTCCCGCCGCCGGTGGCGCCGCCGCCCCCGCCGCTGAGGAGAAGACCGAGTTTGACGTGATTCTGGCCAGCTTTGACGCTGCCGCCAAGATCAAGGTCATCAAGGCCGTCCGCGAGATCACCGGCCTGGGCCTGGCCGAGGCCAAGGCTGTCGTGGAGGGCGCTCCCAAGCCTCTGAAGGAGGGCGTCTCCAAGGACGAGGCCGAGGAGCTGAAGAAGAAG
>CASECK010000079.1 GCA_949286295.1 uncultured bacterium
CTTTTCAATGGCTTCCAGCACCGCCTCACGGGCCTGGGCCATTGTTCCCTCCACCGTGGCCCCGGCGGCAGCGGCGTGGCCTCCGCCCCCCAGGATGGCGCACACGGCGCTGGCATTCAGGTCCCCGGGTTCGGTACGCAGGGACAGCTTGCACACCCCGGGGCTCAGCTCCCGGAGGGTCACGCCGTTTTTCACCCCTTCCACCTGGCCCACAAAGGCGGAGATGTCGTCGATATCCCGCTCCCCAGCCCCCACCTGGGCCAGCATATCCAGGGTGAGGAACACCAGGGCGGTCTCTCCCCCGTCCCGCAGCTCCATCCCGGCGGCCAGCATCCCCTCTAATTTCAGGCGCTTGAAGGACTTGGTGCGGAAGTGCCGGCGGTTAATGGGATAGGGGTCAAAGCCGCTGTCCATCAGCTCCGCCGCCGTCCGGTGGGTGGCGGCGGTGGTGTTGCTGTACATAAAGCAGCCGCAGTCGGTGGCCACAGCCACATAGAGCGCCGCGCCAATCTCCGGGGTGATGGGACCCAGCTGCCGGACAATTTCGTACACCAGCTCCCCGCAGGCGGCCTTGCCCACGTCCAGACAGGTCTGCCGGGCAAAAAACTCCTGGGAGGGGTGGTGGTCCACCGCCAGGTCCACCCGCTCCAGGTAGGCCTTCGCATTGTCCGGGAACAGGGCGCGGGCGGCGATGTCCACCGCCACCACCGTGTCCGGCGCGTATCCCTCCGGGGCCAGCAGCCCCTCCAGATAGGGGGTGAACAGGCTGGTGGCCTCTGGATTTTCCAACACATAGGCCCGCTTACCCGCCTGCCGCAGGGCCTGGCACAGGCCGGCGGCGCAGCCGATGGTGTCTCCGTCGGGGCGCACATGGGTCAAATTCAGCACCTTGTCCCGCCCGTTCAGAAAACTGGCCGCCTGTGTCACGTTCATGGCTCTTCCTCCAACAGGATATGCTCGTTGGCCGGGTTGGCCGGCTTGACCACTTCGGGGTCCCGGAGCATCTCCAGGATATGGGCGCCCTTGTCGATGGAGTCGTCCCGGACAAAGGCGAGTTCCGGGGTGTACCGCAGGTTCAGGCTGCGGCCCAGCTCCCGGCGCAGGTAACCGGCGGCGGACTTCAGTCCCCGGAGCACCTGGTCGCAGCCGCTCTTGTCCAGTACGGAGATATAGGCCTTCGTATACTTCAAATCCGGGGTGGTCTCCACGGCGGTCACCGAGACCATCCCGGTCACCCGCGGGTCCTTCACGGTGGGAATCAGGGCGGCCAGCTCCCGCTGAATCTCCTCGTTGATGCGGCCGATGCGATTGCTGGGCATAGTATTCTCCTTTCCAGACAGGCCCGCGGCCTATCTCTCTACAGTCATGCAGACGTTCCAGTTCTCCAGCAGGGCCAGGGCCTCCCGGTCCAGGCTGTCCAGCCCTCCCCGGTACCAGGACAGGCTGTCCTCCGGGTAGCGCGGGACCCAGACGCTCCACAGCTGCGCCTGCTCTCCGGGGCGCAGGTGCTCTTCTAAGTAGTCCCTGAGCAAAGCGGCATCCTGGGCGGTGGCCTCCAGGTCCAGCTGGTACCGCCAGGGCTTCATGGAGAAATTCAGCTCCTCCACCGCCTGCCCGTAGTACTCGTTGGCCTGGACCGAGAAGCAGTCCTCCTCCACCGTGACGCCCCCCGCCGTGCACACCCGGCGGGTCTGAGCGCCGTACAGGGGCATGGGCCGGCCGGTGCACAGCAAAATCACGTGACTCATGGCGGCGTCCTCCCTGTCAGGCCCGGCCCGCCCGGCTCCGGGGCCGGAACCTGTGGGCGGCGCCCCTGTGTTTTTCCTCAACGTACGCAAACAGGGCGGGCACGACTGCCCGCCCTGCGCCTTATTTTATTATACATGAATCCGCCGGCAATGAAAAGGGAAATTTTATGCCCTTGCCATCCCGCTGCGCATTTAGGGGCGCAAATCACCGCCTGCGGCGCCGATTTCACACGCCAAAAGGCGCGTCCCCGCTTCGCGGGCTACTCGTGCGGCATCAAACCTCAATCTGCTCCATGACATAGGCCTCGACGATGTCGCTCTCTTTGATGTCCTGGAACTTTTCAAATGTGATGCCGCACCTCCCCGCGGGACGTCTCATCCCGCGGGGGCCCCGGTTTTCCATGCTCGGGCGAAGTGAA
>CASECK010000080.1 GCA_949286295.1 uncultured bacterium
AGAGAGGAGCCCCGGACCGCTCCGGGACTCCTCTCCTGCTGAGTCATTTTTTGTGATACCCGAACTTCTAAATGGCGGCGGGGTTGTCCCGCCGGTCTGTCCCGCAAAATCAAGCTTTCGCGGGGAGCCATTTTCCCCATAGCGGGCGCGGTCCATGCGCCCGATGAGAATTGCTCCTACGGGCCAAGTCCCGCCGCGTCCGCGGCGGTCCGCTCACGCCGGCAAAGAGACCTGGCCCGGTCCTCCGCCCTTCCCGCTCACTGCTGCGTATAGCCGAAATTCTGAATGGCCGCGGGGTTGTCCCGCCAGTTTTCTTTTACCTTCACCCAGGTCTGGAGGTACACCTTGGACCCCATATAGCGCTCCATGTCCTGCCGGGCCAGGGTGGACACCTTTTTCAGCATGGCGCCCCCCTTCCCGATGATGATGCCCTTGTGGCTGTCCTTTTCACAGTAGATGGTGGCCTCCACCTCCACCACGCCGTCCTCCCGCTGGGCAAAGCGGGTGATCTCCACGGCGGTGCCGTGGGGAATCTCCTTGTCCAGGCACAAGAGCATCTTCTCCCGCAGCAGCTCGGACATCATCTGCCGCTCCGGCTGGTCGGAGGTCATCTCCTCTGGGAACAGCTGGGGGCCCTGGGGCAAAAGCCCCTCCAGCACCTCCAGCAGCTGCTCCACCCCCTGGCCGGTCCGGGCGGAGATGGGGACCACCGCGTCAAAGTCGTGCTCCTGGCTGTAAAGGCGGATGACCTCCAGCAGCTTCTCCTTGCGCTCCAGGGTGTCCGCCTTGTTGATGGCCAGCACCGAGGGACAGCCCAGGGCCTTAATGCGGCCGATGAGCTGCCGCTCCGGCTCCCCCACGTTGGGGATGGGTTCCACCAGCAGCAAGACCGCGTCCACATCGGCCACGGACTCCTTCACCACCCGGACCATATAGTCCCCCAGGCGGGTGCGGGCCCGGTGCAGGCCCGGGGTGTCTACAAAGACAAACTGGCTCTCCCCCCGGGTCAGGATGCCGCAGATTCGGTTGCGGGTGGTCTGGGGCTTGTTGGTGACGATGGCCACCTTCTCCCCCACCAGGGCGTTGGTCAGGGTGGACTTGCCCACGTTGGGCCGGCCCACAATCGTAATGATACCGGATTTTTTGATATCAGTTGACATCATTTCCATCTCCTCTCCCGGCGGGGGACGCCCGCCTCACGGCCCCTCCCGGGTGATGCCCAGGCCGCCCAGAATGGCCTCCTCCCGGGCCCGCATCTGGGCCTTCATGGGCCCCTCGTCCAGGTGGTCGTAGCCCAGCAGGTGGAGCACCGAGTGGACCGCCAGGTAGCACAGCTCCCGCTCCAGGCTGTGGCCGTACTCCTCCGCCTGGGCCCGCGCCCGCTCCAAGGATATCATCATGTCCCCCAGCAGCACCTTCCCGGTGTCCGGGTCGGCCCACTCCCCTCGCGGCTTGTCCCCGGGGGAGAGTTCAAACATGGGGAAGGAGAGCACGTCGGTGGGGCTGTCCACCCCCCGCATCTCCAGATTGGTCTGGCGGATGTCCCCGTCGCCGGTGAGGCATACCTCCACAATACAGGGCACGTCCACCCCCTCCTCCCGCAGGGCGGCGAGGATGGCTCTGCGCAGCTGCGCCTTCACCCGGGGGGAGGCCTGCGCCTGCGCGTCAATCAAAATTTCATGCTCCATGGGGACGGCCTCCTTGTCGTTTCCCCTATTATACGAAAGTTTTTTCCCCGGGTCAAACATATTTTCCCCGCCGCCCGGCAAACTACCGGTGAGCTTCATAACGGGAGGAATCGCAATGACCGGGAAAAAACTGGGCGCGCAGAGCGCCGCGCTGGCCCACCCGCCCTCGCTGGCCGGCTGGGGCAACGTGGCGGGCAAAAAGGAGGGCGAGGGGCCGCTGGCCGCCGCCTTTGACTATATCGACGCAGACGACACCTTCGGGGAGGTCACCTGGGAGAAGTCGGAGAGCACCATGCAGAAGCAGGCCCTGGCTCTGGCCCTGAACCGCGCGGGCCAGAGCGCCGCCGGGCTGGACTGGCTGTTTGCCGGGGACCTGCTCAACCAGTGCATCGGCTCCTCCTACGCCGCCCGGGGACAGCAGGTGCCCTTCTTCGGCCTGTACGGGGCCTGTTCCACCATGGGGGAGGGGCTGGCGCTGGCGGCCATGCTCCTGGACGGGAACTTTGGGGAGCGGGCGGGGGTGGTGGTCTCTTCCCACTTCTGCACCGCCGAGCGGCAGTACCGCACCCCTCTGGAATACGGGGCCCAGCGCGCCCCCACCACCCAGTGGACGGTGACTGCCGCCGGGGCGGCCATTTTGGCCCGGGAGGGGCCGGGGCCCTATCTCACCCATGTGACGGCGGGGAAGGTCACCGACCTGGGGGTCACCGACACCAACAATATGGGGGCGGCCATGGCCCCCGCCGCCCACGACACCCTGATGGCCCATTTCCGGGACACGGGCCGCTCCCCCGGGGACTATGACCAAATCTTCATCGGGGACCTGGGCACCCTGGGCAGCGAGCTGCTGCTGGAGCTGCTGCGCCGGGACGGGGTGGAGCTGACCAACCACACCGACTGCGGGGCCATCATCTTCGATTTGAACAAACAGGACGTCCACTGCGGCGGCTCCGGCTGCGGGTGCTGCGCGGCGGTGCTCACCGGACATATTCTGGAGGGGCTGCGGGCGGGCCGGTGGCGCAACATTCTCTTTTGCCCCACCGGGGCGCTCCACTCCCCCGTCTCCGCTTTTCAGGGGGAGAGTGTACCGGGCATCTGCCACGCCGTCGCCATCGCGGCGGAGCGGTAAGGAGGGCGCGGATATGGAATACGCAAAGGCATTTCTCTGCGGCGGCCTGCTGTGCCTCATCGGGCAGCTGCTCATCGACCGGACCGGCCTCACCCCGGCCAAAATTTTGGTGTGCTATGTCACCGCCGGGGTCGTCCTCAGCGGCGCGGGGGTGTATCAGCACCTGGTGGACTGGGCCGGGGCCGGGGCCACAGTGCCCCTGACCGGCTTTGGCCACCTGCTGGCCAAGGGCGTCAGGCAGGCGGTGGCCAGGGAGGGGCTGCTGGGGGTCCTCACCGGCGGAATCACCGCCGCGGCGGGGGGAATTACGGCGGCCGTCTTTTTCGGATTTCTGGTGGCCCTGGTCTGCAAACCGCGGCCCAAGGGATAGTCCCCCCAGGGCGGGCGGCACAAAAAACGCAGGCTGTCAGGCGGTCCCCACGGACCTTCCTGACAGCCTGCGGCCCTTTTATTCCTCTTTCCCGGGGGCGTCCAGACGCATCTGGTCCACGTTCTCCGCGATGTTCTCGATGATTCCGGCGGAGATGTACTGCCTGGCCTGGCGGATGGCGTTTTGAATGGCATAGGCGTCGGAGGAGCCGTGGGCCTTGATGACCGGTTTGGAGATACCCAGCAGGGCGGTGCCCCCCACCTCGTCGGCGCTCATGATGGCCTTGAACTCCCGCAGCCCGCCGGCCACCAGCAGGGCGGCCAGCTTGGTCAGGGCGCTCTTTTGGAACATCTTCTTCAGCTCCCGGGCCAGGAACAGGCCGGTCCCCTCCATGGTTTTCAGGAAGATGTTGCCCGAGTAGCCGTCAGACACGATGACGTCCACCGCGCCCTCCACCGCCTCCCGGGCCTCCACGTTGCCCACAAAGTTGATGCGCCCGTCCCGGGCGGCCTGCTGGAGCAGAGGGTAGACGGCGGTCTGCAGGCCGGTGCCCTTGGAGGGCTCCGCGCCGATGTTCAGCAGGCCCACCTTGGGCTCGGGGCGGCCCAGCACGTGCTCGGCGTAATAGGAGCCCATATACGCAAATTGCAGCAGATACTCCGGGGGACACTCGGCGTTGGCCCCGCAGTCGATGAGCACCGCGCCGCCGCCCCCCGTGGGCACCACCGGGGCCAGAGCCGCCCGGCGGATGCCCTTGATGCGCTTGACCACCAAGGTGGCGCCGGCCAGCAGGGCGCCGGTGGAACCGGCGGAAACAAAGGCGTCCCCGTCGCCGTTTTTCAGCAGGTTGAGGCCCACGGTGAGCGAGGAGTCCTTCTTCTCCCGAAAGGCGGTGGCCGGGTTGTCGCACATCTCCACCACCTCGCTGGCGTGGGCAATCTCCACGCCGGCGGGCAGGTCGCTGACGCCGTTGTCCGCCAGGACCTTTAAAATCGCTTCCCCCCGGCCCACCAGGATAATGTCCACCCCATACTCCCGGTTGGCCTGGATGGCCCCCAGCACCGGGGCCTGCGGGGCGTTGTCTCCGCCCATGGCGTCTACGATGATTTTCATAGGTCTCCTTCTTTCTTGTCTTGGTTCAAGGCCGCGTCCGCAAGCTCTGTCTCACCCCAGGCCCAGCTCCCCCAGCTTCTTCAAGGCCCGCCGGGAAAGCGCCGCATTCTTGTTCCGCTTGCTCCCACAAAATCTCGATTTTATGGGGGGCCGTTTTTGAATGCTCGGGCGAAGTAAATTCTCCCTGCGCAATTCTCCGCCGCTGCGCGGCTGTCGAATTTACGCGCCTGGCGGCGCGGCTCGCTCCCGCTCGCGGGCAAGCGGCTTCCCTACGCTAAATCCAGCTCCCCCAGCTTCTCCAAAGCCCGCTGGGAAAGCGCGGCATTCTTGTTCCGCTTGCCCTTAACCCGGTACTCCAGCGGGGGGATAAGGCCGAAATTCACGTTCATCGGCTGGAAGTTTACCACGCTTGGGTCGCTGATGTAAAGGGCCATGGCCCCCATGGCGGTCTCCCGGGGGAAATCGATGGGGGGCTTCCCCTCCAGGCGCCGGGAGAGCTCCATGGCGGCCAGGCAGCCCGAGGCGGTGGACTCCACATAGCCCTCCACCCCGGTGATTTGGCCGGCGAACATCAGCCGCTCCTGCCCCCGCACCCGGTAGTACCGGTCCAGCAGCCGGGGGGAGTCCAAAAAGGTGTTCCGGTGCATGACCCCGTAGCGGACATACTCGGCGTTTTTCAGGGCGGGAATCAGGGAGAACACCCGCCTCTGCTCCGGCCACTTCAGATGGGTCTGAAAGCCCACCAGATTGTAAATGCTGCCCTGGGCGTTGTCCTTGCGCAGCTGGACCACCGCGAAGGGTTCCCGTCCGGTTTTGGGGTCCTTCAGCCCCACCGGCTTCAGCGGACCGTAGCGCAGGGTGTCCCGCCCCCGGCGGGCCATGACCTCCACAGGCATACACCCCTCGAACACCCCGGAGTCCTCAAAGCCGTGGACCTCCGCCTCCTGGGCGCAGGTCAGCTCCCGCCAGAAGGCGTCGTACTCCTCCTCGCTCAGAGGGCAGTTGACATAATCCGGAGTCCCCCGGTCGTACCGGGAGGCGAACCAGGCGCTGTCCATGTCCACGCTCTCGAAGGTGACCAATGGGGCGGCGGCGTCAAAGAAGTTCAGATACCTGCTGCCGGGAAACAGCCCGGCAATCTCGTCCGACAGGGCCTGGGAGGTGAGCGGGCCGGTGGCGATGAGGACGTTCCCCGACCGGGGGATGGCGGTGACCTCCCCCTCCTCCACGGTGATATTGGGGTGGGCGCGAAGGCGTTCTGTAACCGCCCGGGCAAAGGCGTGGCGGTCCACCGCCAGGGCGCCGCCGGCCTCCACCCGGTGCCCGTCCGCGCAGGCCATGATGAGCGAGCCGCAGCGGCGCAGCTCCTCCTTCAGCAGCCCCACCGCGTTTTCCATCTGGTCAGAGCGCAGGGAGTTGGAGCACACCAACTCGGCGAAATCGGGACTGTGGTGGGCGGGGCTCATTTTCTCCGGCTTCATCTCCATCAGCCGGACGGGGACTCCCCGCCGGGCCAGCTGCCAGGCGGCCTCGCTGCCCGCCAGGCCGGCGCCGATGACAATCACAGCTTCCATCTGGCCCCTCACTTCCCCGCGGTGCCCGCCGCGGCCTTTTTCGTCCCAGGGGACTTCTTGGCCGCGGGGGCCTTTTTTGCGGCGGCAGTTTTCTTGGCGGCGGTCTTTTTGGCGGCGGGTTTCTTCTCCGGCGCCGCCCCGTCCTCCTGGGCCGCAGCGGGCTTTCGCCAGCCGCCCCGCTTCTCCTCGGGGGTGAAGTTGGCGCAGCCCTCCTGGATGCAGAAGGGCTTCCTGGCCCCCTTGCCCGGCTTTTTGAACATGGTCTGGCCGCACACGGGACAGTTGTCCTTCACCGGCACGTCCCAGGTCATAAAGTCGCACGTGCGGCTGCCGTCCTTGCCGGTCTGATGCTCGCAGCAGTAGTAGGTGTACTGCTTGCCCGTCTTTTTGCTCTTGCCGGTGCGCTTAAACAGCCGGCCGCCGCACTTGGGACACCGGCCGGGCATCTCCACCACCAGGGGCATGGTGAAATCGCACTCAGGCCAGCCGGGGCAGGCCAAAAAGCGGCCGAACCGGCCGGACTTGACCACCAAGTTGCGCCCGCACTGGGGACAGACCTCCTCGGACACCTCGTCGGGGACCTTGATGCGCTCCCCGTCCAGGTCCTGCTCGGCCTGCTTCAGCTCAGCCTCAAAGTCCTTGTAAAATCCGGCCAGCAGGGCCTTCCAGTCGGCCTGGCCCTCCTCCACCTGGTCCAGTTTCTCCTCCATCTGGGCGGTGAAGTCATAGTCCACAATATCCCGGAACTTGTCCTTCATCAGGCCGGTGACCACCTCGCCCAGGGGCGTGGGGCGCAGGGCCTTGCCCCCCTCCTTGACCACATACTCCCGGTTGAGGATGGTGGTGATGGTGGGGGCATAGGTGGACGGGCGGCCGATGCCCTGCTCCTCCAGCGCCCGGATGAGGGAGGCCTCGGAGTACCGGGCGGGGGGCTGGGTAAAATGCTGGACCTTCTCCAGGGCTTTGCCGGTCAGGGCCTCCCCCTCCCGCAGGTCGGGCAGGGGAGAGGTGCGCTGCTCCTCCTCCTCGTCCCGGCCCTCCTCGTACACGGCGGTGAAGCCGGCGAACTTCAGGCTGGAGTGGCTGGCCCGGAACACATAGCCGGAGTTGTCCACATCGATGGACAGGCTGTCGTAGACGGCGGCGGACATCTGGCAGGCCAAAAAACGGCTCCAGATCAACTTATAGAGCTTAAACTGCTCAGCCGTCAGGTCCTTCTTGATGTCCTCGGGCACCAGGGTCACGTCGGAGGGGCGGATGGCCTCGTGGGCGTCCTGGGCGTTGCCCCGGGTCTTGAAATGCCTGGCCTGGGCGGGGCGGTATTCCCGGCCGTACCGCTGGGCGATGAAGCTCCGGGCGGCGGACAGGGCCTCCTCGGACAGGCGCAGGGAGTCGGTACGCATATAGGTAATCAGGCCCACGGCCCCCTGGCCGGACAGCTCCACGCCCTCGTACAGCTGCTGGGCGATGGACATGGTGCGGGCGGGGGACATATTCAGCTTGCGGCTGGCCTCCTGCTGGAGGGTGGAGGTGGTGAAGGGCGGGGCGGGCTGTCGGTTTTTCTCCTGCCGGCGCACCTTGGCCACCGTCCAGCTCCCCCGGCCCACCGCGTCCATGACGGCCTGGGCCTCCTCCCGGCTGGCCAGCTCCATTTTCTTCTCCCGGCCGTAGAACTGGGCCCGGAAGGCCCCCATGTTGGGGGCCACCCGCTCCAGGTCCGCCTCGATGGTCCAGTACTCCTGGGGGACGAAGGCGCGAATCTCCTCCTCCCGCTCCACCACCAGGCGGGTGGCCACCGACTGGACCCGCCCGGCGGACAGGCCCCGGCGGATTTTCCGCCACAGCAGCGGGGAGAGCTGGTAGCCCACGATTCGGTCCAAAATACGCCGGGCCTGCTGGGCGTCCACCAGGTTCTGGTCGATGGCCCGGGGGGCGGCGATGGCCTGGTTGACCACGCTGTTGGTAATCTCGTTGAAGGTCACCCGGTAGGTCTTGTCATCCGGGATGCCCAGCAGCTCCTTCAGGTGCCAGGAGATGGCCTCCCCCTCCCGGTCCGGGTCGGTGGCCAGATAGACCCTGCCGCTGCGCTTGGCGGCCCGTTTGAGGTCGGCGATGACGTCCTCCTTGCCCTTGATGGGCTGGTAGTCGGGGACAAAGCCGTGCTCGATGTCCACGCTCAGCTTGCTCTTGGGCAGGTCCCGGACGTGGCCCATAGAGGCCTTGACCTCATAGCCGGGGCCCAGATACTTGCCGATGGTCTTGGCCTTGGACGGGGACTCGACGATCACTAAATCCGTTTTATTTGCCACGTTGGAATACCTCCAAAGATTGTTCTCAAGTTCATGCCCGGGGGCGCTTCTCCCCACGGCGGTACGGCCCTGGGCGGGCTACTCCTCCAGCTCCACCAGGGCGGAAAACCGCCGGCCGGGCCGCTCCTCCACCGCGCCCTGGACCTGGAGCATGGTCAGGGCGGAGAGCACATAGCGGGCGGGAATCTGGGTGGCCTCCACCACCTCGTCCGCCGACAGGGGCTTGCCGGCCAGCACAGCCAGGATGGCCAGCTCGTCGTCGGTGAAGCGGCTGCGCTGCTGCTGCCGGGGAATCACCTCCCGGCCGGAGGCGGCGCCGGTTTGCTCCGGCCGCTCCTCCTCCGGGGCCGCGCCGGAGGGCTGCGGCGGCTCGGGCGTCCCCTCCATCCTGGCCCGGACCACCTGGGGCGGCAGGGGCGCGGCGGCGGACAGTTTGCCCGGAAAGCGGTCCCAGTATTCCTCCAAAATATCCCGGCCGCAGGTGACCAGCTTGGCCCCCTGCTGAATCAGCCGGTTGGTCCCCTCGCTCATCTGGGCGTTGATGGCCCCGGGGACGGCGAACACATCCCGGTCCTGGTCGATGGCGTGGCTCACCGTGAGCATGGTGCCCCCGAAGGGGCGGCACTCCACCGCCAGCACCCCCAGGGACAGTCCGCTGAGAATGCGGTTGCGAGGGCCGTAGTGCTCGCCCCGGACCTGGGTGCCCGGGGGATACTCGCTCACCAGCGCCCCCGCCGCGGCCACATCCTGGGCCAGGAAGCGGCTACTCCTGGGACTGATGGCGTCCACGCCGCCGGGCAGCAGGCAGACCACCGTCCCGCCGCCCTTCAGCGCGCCCCGGATGGCGCAGCTGTCCACCCCCCGGGCCACCCCGGACATCACCACCGCGCCCCCGGCGGCCAGCTCCAGCCCTATCTTCTCCGCGGCGTACCGGCCGTACTCTGAGGGCTCCCTGGCCCCCACCACGGCGATGGCCGCCTCCTCGTCAAAGCGCAGCTTCCTGCCCTTGAGGTACAGCACCGCGGGCGGGCAGGCAATCTGCCGCAGCCGCTGGGGGTAGGCGGCGTCCTGGGCGGTCATGATGTCCACCCCCAGCCGGTCGCACTCGGCCAAAATCCGCTCGGCCCCGTCCAGGCTCTTGTCCATCAACGCCTGCCGCTGGGCCTGTCCCAGAGGCAGAGGCTCATACTCCTCCAAACCGGCGTAATAGGCCCGCTCCGGGGTGAGAAAATGGTCCAGCACCGCCAGGGCCTTCCCGCTGTCCATCCCCTTCCGGGTGGTCAGCCACAGCCAGTATTTCAGCTCGGACATCTCCCCGTCCCCCTTCCGGCCGGTTATTCCTCCAGCCGCTCCTCCTGCCGGCACATCTCCCACAGCACGACGGCCGCCGCGGCCGCCGCGTTCAGCGACTCGCACCGCGCCCGCATGGGAATGCGGACGGTCTGCCGGCACAGCTCCAGCACCTGCCGGGACACCCCCCGCCCCTCGCTGCCGATGACCACCGCGCAGCGCTCCAGCCGGGCCTGGCGCAGGTCCAGGGTGTCCGCCCGGACAGCGGCGGCATACAGGGGCAGGCCGGAGCGCTCCAGCAGGCCGGGCAGCTGCCCGGCCTGCATCTGATAGACCGGCAGGCGGAAGCAGGCCCCCATGGTGGCCCGGACCACCTTGGGGGAAAAGGGGTCGGCGCAGCCGGGCAGCAGAATCAGCCCGTCCGCCCCCAGGGCGTCGGCGGTGCGCCAGATGGCGCCCACATTCCCCGGGTCCTGCACCCCGTCCAGCACCAGGTACCGCCGCCCGGGCAGCCGCTCCGGCGGGGCGGTATCTGGCAGGGGGGCGAGAAACAGCACCCCCTGGGGGGTCTTGGTGTCGCACAGGCTCTCCAGCAGGTCCCGGGGGACCTCCACCCCCCGAGCTCCGGGAGGGACGGGCACACCGGCCCCCCGGGCGGCCACCACCGTGTCCACCGCCACGCCGGCCTTTTCCGCCTCCTCCAGCAGCTTGGGGCCCTCGGCGCAGAACAGGCCCAGTTGGGTCCGGGCCTCCCGCTGCTGATTTAGCCTCCTGATTTGCAGGGCCAGCGGATTGTGCCGGCTGGTAATCTGCTCCACGGCGGCCCCTCCTTCCCCCGTCAGGCTCAGGCCCGCTCCGCCGGGCCTGGAATTCTTTCACTTATATTAAAGGTATCATTTCCCGTTGTCAAGCTATCTTTTTCCGCCGCCCGGTCAGATGGCGGCAATCTCCCCCTCAACCACTGTGCGGGCGGGTCCGGTCATCACCACCCGCTCCCCCTCCG
>CASECK010000081.1 GCA_949286295.1 uncultured bacterium
GGCCCGGCGGGCGGGGGCCTGCTGGGAGTCCTCCTCCCTGGGCCGGCGGGGCCGTCCCCGGCGGTTTTCGCTCCGGCGGGCGCGGCCCTCTCTCTGTCCCTCTCCGGCAACAGCGTCCCGGCTGGGGAAGGCGGCCTCCAGGGCGGCGGACAGCCGCTCCTCCTCCCGCTGCTCCGCGGAGGGGCCGTCCGCCGCCCGGCGGCGCAGCTTGGCCAGCTCCTCTAAGGGGGGCTCCACATAGCCCTCGGGGCGCTTGCCCTTCCCGTTCCGGATGACGCACAGCTCGCAGTTGTGGTAGCACTTGGGGGTCTCCGGCGCGGACTCCAGGCGGACCTGAACGGTCTGGCGCAGCAGGTTGACGCTGGACACCGTCCCCGCCCCGTCTGGCGTCTCCACAAAGGACTCCTGCTTGGGGGCGTGCTTGACCAGGTCCTCATAGGCCTCCTGCTCATACTTCAAACAGCACATCAGCCGCCCGCAGGTGCCCGATATCTTGGTGGGGTTCAGGGACAGGTTCTGGGTCTTGGCCATCTTGATGGACACGGGCTGGAAGTCGTCCAGGAACTGGGCGCAGCAGAAGGGCCGGCCGCAGATTCCCAGGCCGCCCAGCATCTTGGCCTCGTCCCGGACGCCAATCTGCCGCAGTTCGATGCGGGCGTGGATGGTCCCCGCCAAATCCTTCACCAGGGCCCGGAAATCCACCCGCCCCTCGGAGGTGAAGAAGAAGAGCACCTTGCTGCCGTCAAAGCTGTACTCGGCGCTGACCAGCTTCATGTCCAGCCCGTGCTGGGCGATCTTCTCCTGACAGATGGCGAAGGCCTTTTCCTCCTTCTCCCGGTTCTTCTCCGCCGCCGCCTCGTCCTCGGGGGCGGCGGGGCGGACCACCGGGCGCAGGGGAGCGGTCAGTTCCATCTCGTCGATGAGGGTGTTCCCCTTCACGCACTGGGCCAGCTCCTGACCCCGGGCGGTCTCCACAATCACGCCGTCTCCGGCCTGGAACTGCCGGCCGTTGGGATTGAAGTAATATTCCTTGCCGCCGTTTTTAAAGCGCACGCTGATGATTTCTATCATAGTTCCTCCTTCGTCCCGGGCGGGGTACGCGGCCCGGGGCGTCTCGTCATTCCGCCTGCCCTTGGGCGGCGGGGGAGTTTGCGTCAACGGGCGGAAAACATCCCCGCGCACAGCCATCCGGCCAGCTGCCCGGGGTTGGCGTTGAGCTGGGCGGCCTGCCGGAGCTGTTTGACCAGCTCCGCCGCCCGCAGCAGGCGCCGGCGGCCGCCGCCCCGGGTCAGCCGCTCCCCCAGGGCCTCCTCCAGGCTGTCCAGCAGGGCGGTCAGCTCCTCCCGGCTCCCCTTCTCCAGGGCCATGCTCCCCTCGAAGAGGTCCAGCTCGGACCCCTCCTCCAGCAGGTGGGCCAGCCGCTGGGCCAGTTCACTCCGCGTCCGGGCGGCGTCAGTCTGCTCGAATTGCTCCACCGCCCGGCCCAGGATTCCCTGGCAGCGGGCGGCGGCCCGCTCCAGCTCCTCCCGGCTCCTGCCGGGGTAGCGCCCCTTCAGCCACTCCAGGCACTGGGCCGGCGGGACTGGGGCCAGGGTCAGCTCCTCGCACCGGGAGCGCACAGTCTGGAGCAGTCCGCCGGCGTTGCCCGCAATCAGGAGGAAGGCGGCGTAGGGCGGCCCCTCCTCCAGCAGCTTGAGCATGGCGTTCTGGGCGGAGGGGTTCATCTGGTCCGCCCCCTCCAGCACATAGACCTTCCGCTCCCCCTCGTTGGGGCGGATGTAGGCGTCCGCCCGCAGGGCGCGCACCTGGTCCACGGTGATGGGCTTCCCCTCCCCGGGGCCGGAGATGACGGCCACGTCCGGATGGATTCCCCTGCCCGCCTTTTTACAGGCGGCGCACCGGCCGCAGGGCCGCTCCCCAGCCGGGGCGGCGCACAGCATGGCCGCGCTCAGAATCCCCGCCAGGGTATGCCGGCCGGACCCCTCCGGCCCAGAGAGGATATAGGCGTGGGACAGCCCCCGGCGCTCCGCCCGGCGGGAGAGTTGCTCTTTCAATCTGCTGTTGCCTGCCAGGGCTGAAAGTTCCATACTGCGCCTCACCTGAAATCGTTCCTTCAACGGGCGATAACCCGCACCTCTGAACACATATTATATCCTATTTCCTTCAAATAGGCCAGTTCTTTTTTTGAAATGACCTCTCCGGGAGCCACCACGGGCACCCCCGGGGGATAGGGGGCAATTTGGACGGCGGACACCTGTCCCTCGCACCCCTCCAGCACCCGGCTCTGGGCCGGGGAGAATAGGGCCTGCCGGGGGGACAAGACCCGCTCCGGCAAGGGGGGGGCGGGCAGGCGCGGCCCCGGCCCCATCTGATTTTCCAGCTGCTCCAGCGCCCCCTCCAGGCGGCCGAAGCTCTGTTCTCCGTCCTGGGCGGTGCAGATGAGCACCACATGGCCCCCGTCCTCCATCTCGGGGAAAATCCCCCGCTGCTCCAGCGCCTGGGCGAAGGCGGGGCCGTCCTGCACCCTCAGGGTGAGCCGGGCCGGGTCCAGGGCCAACCCGCCCCCCAGACAGGGGAACCGCTCCCGCAGCCGCGCCACCCGGCGGGCCGTCCGGTGGTACAGCGCCGCCCCCTCCTGCTCCATCCACTGCCGGGCCAAATCCAGGCTGGCCAGCATGGGATAGGAGGGGCTGGAGGTGCCGAACAGACTGGCCCGGAGACGGACCAGCTCCGCCGCCGCGCCGTTGACAAACAAAAGGGCGCTTTGCCCCATGGCGGGCAGGGTCTTGTGGGCCGACACCACCACCGCGTCCGCCCCCGCGAAGGCCTCCACCCCCAAAAAGGGCAGGTGGGCGCCGTGGGCCCCGTCCACCATCAGTTTTCCACCCCGCCGGTGGACAATCCGGCCGATGGCCGCAATATCTGACAACACTCCGGAATATGTTGGCGAAGTAATACAGACTGTTTTTATCCCCGGGTGTTTCTCCAGCAGCATCTCCACCCTTTCCGGGGAAACCGGCCCCATCAGCCCCTCCTCCTCCAGCCAGGGCCGCTCCAGATAGACCGGCTCCAGGTCCAGCAGGGCCAGGGCATTGAACACCGCCCGGTGGCAGCCGCGGTCCACCAGGACCCGCTCCCCCGGCTGGCAGCACAGGGCCAGGCCGGTGTGGATGCCCATGGTGGAGCCGCCGGTGAGAAACTGACAGGTCTCAAAGCCGAACCGCTCCGCCCACAGCCGCTGGGCGGCGTCAAATGGTTCCCCCGCCTCATACAGGTTTCCGGTGGAGGGCAGCTCGGTCACGTCAATGGGGGCCAGGGGGGCCAGCTCCGGGGCGGGGAGAAACTGTCCCTTGTGCCCGGGCATATGGAATCGGACAGGTTCCCGGGCGGCGTAGGATTTCAGCGCTTCATACAGGGGGGCAGGCATGGCAATTCCTCCGGAAAAACGCGCGGCGGGAGGACTCAGAGGACTCCTCCCGCCGCGCGCCGTTTTATCAAGCCCGCAGGCCGGGCCCGTTTCCTTATGATTCGGGGGCGTAGGCCACCACCGTGCGGCGGTTGGGCTCTACCCCGGTGGAGTAGGTGGTCACGCCGGGATAGTCCTGAAGGGC
>CASECK010000082.1 GCA_949286295.1 uncultured bacterium
TGGAGAAGACCACAATGGGCACCACAATAAATTTCAGCAAGTTGAGAAAAATATCGCCCCAGGGCCTGATATAGCCCTTTGCGATGTCCGCTCCCCCAGGGACGGCCATCAGCGCCAGCCCCGCTAAAACCCCGGCGGCCAGCCCGATAAAAATCCAAAATGCAAGCGGAAGTTTTTTCCTTTTCATGTCGCTCTCTCCTTTCTGCTCCGAGCTTCTCCGCCAGCCCGAAGGAGTCCCCTTATCATTTCAGCCACAGCAAGCTCTCTTTCCCGCTGCGCCTGGAGGGGACCCGTTGCCTCATTATAGCTCATTTTGCAGGATTTATCAACAAGAAATTCATTTTCTCCCCCCAACCGCTTTTGTCAGGTCCCCTTCCCCGGGAAATGAAGATTTTTGCCCGGCGCTCTCTTTCGACCGATTATTTACCAAAATATGGTAAACTATGGGTGAGACCTATCGATGAAAGGCGGAATCGTTTATGCGGCTGCTGGCCAAAAAAGGAATTTTCGACAGCGGGCGAATCCTGTTCCTCCCTGTGGACGCCATCGTCCCCAACCCCGACCAGCCCAGGCGCGTCTTTTCCCAGCCGGAGCTGGACGAGCTGGCCCAGTCCATCCGCGCCCTGGGGGTGCTCCAGCCTTTGACCGTCCGCCGGCGGGAGGGCCAGTGGGAGCTGGTGGCCGGGGAACGGCGGCTCCGGGCCGCCCGCCAGGCCGGTCTGACTGAGGTCCCCTGTCTGTCCGTGACCGCTGACAGCCAGTCCTCCTCCCTGCTGGCTCTGGTGGAGAATCTCCAGCGCCGGGACCTGGACTTCTGGGAGGAGGCCCTGGCCCTGCGCCGGCTCCTTGACACCTACCACATCTCCCAGGAGGAGGCGGCCCGGCGGCTGGGCAGAAGCCAGTCGGCGGTGGCCAACAAGCTGCGGCTGCTGACGCTGTCCCCGGAGGCCCTCTCCCTGCTCCGGGAGGGCGGGGCCACCGAGCGCCACGCCAGGGCGCTGCTGCGCCTGCCCGGGCCGGAGGCACAGCTGAAGGCCGCCCGGCAGCTCACCGCCCAGAAGCTCACCGTGGCCCAGACCGAGGCCCTGGTGGACAGCCTGCTCTCCCCCGCCCCCGCCCGGAAGCGCCCCACCTTCATTGTCAAGGACGTCCGGCTGTTCCTCAACACCATCACCCGCGGGCTGGACATGATGCGCTCGGCCGGGGTGGACGCCCGGTGCCGCCGCCAGGACAGCGACGAGGAGATTTTGCTGACCATTCATATTCCCCGCCGGGTCCCCTGAGCCCTGCCTTCCTCTCCCCCTCCCCCGCCGGGCCCCGCCGGGCCCGCGGGGGAGCTTTTTCTGCCCCGCCGGAGCCGGGGCGGACGTTTCACGTGAAACATCCCCCGGTTTTCCTCCCTGGATTTTCGCATTTTGTGGATAAAGGAGTTGAAATACCCCGGCGCGGTTGATATAATGAGATGCTGCACCGTCAGTCATCTGTTCCCAAGGAGGCGTCTCATGGCAAATATCATCGCCATCGTCAACCAAAAAGGCGGCGTGGGCAAGACCACGACCACCGTCAATCTCACCGCCGCCCTCCACGACCTGGGCAAGCGGGTCCTGCTGTGCGACATCGACCCCCAGGCCAACGCCACCTCCGGCATGGGGGTGGATAAGAACACCGCCTCCCCCAACATCTATGACGTGCTCATCAACGGGGCGCAGCCCGCCCGGGCGGTGGCCGCCACCCCATATGGGGACGTGCTCCCCTCCAACAAGGCCCTGGCCGGGGCGGGCATCGAGATGATTGCCATCCCTGACCGGGAGCACCTGCTGAAAAAGGCCCTGGACAGCCTGGCGGGGGAGTACGACTACATCCTCATCGACTGCCCCCCCTCTCTGGAGCTGCTCACCGTCAACGCTCTGTGCGCCGCCCGGAGCCTGATTGTCCCTGTCCAGTGCGAGTACTACGCCCTGGAGGGGCTGAGCGACCTGCTGTCCACCGTCCGGCTGGTCAAGCGGGGACTGAACCCCGGCCTGGCGCTGGAGGGGGTGCTGCTCACCATGTTTGACGGGCGCACCAACCTGTCCCTCCAGGTGGCCCAGGAGGTCAAGCGCCACTTCCCCGGGCAGGTGTACGCCACCGTCGTCCCCCGGAACATCCGCCTGTCCGAGGCCCCCAGCCACGGCAAGCCCATCTCCGCCTACGACCCCTATTCCCGGGGGGCGGAGGCCTACCGGCTTCTGGCCCGGGAGATGACCGAACGCACACAGACCCACACCGCACATAGATAAAGGAGTCATTATGGCAAAACGAAAGACTGAACTGGGCCTGGGCCGGGGCCTGAACGCCCTGCTGGGCGACCCCGCCCACCCGCCCCAGGGGGAGGGTTCGGTGTCCCTGCCCATCTCCCAGGTGGAGCCGGGGCTCAACCAGCCCCGCAAGCGCTTTGAGCAGGAGGGATTGGAGGAACTCACCCAGTCCATCCGGCTCCACGGCATCATCCAGCCCCTGACGGTCCGGCGGCTGGCCAGCGGCTACTACCAGATTATCGCCGGCGAGCGGCGCTGGCGGGCGGCCAAGGCCGCCGGCCTGACGGAGGTGCCCGCCGTCATCATCGAGGCCGACGACCGCAAGGTGATGGAGCTGGGGCTCATCGAAAACCTCCAGCGGGAGGACCTCAACCCCGCCGAGGAGGCCCGGGGCTATCAGGTGCTCATGGAGGAATACGGCCTGACCCAGGAGCAGGTCGCCCAGCGTATGGGCAAATCCCGGCCCGCCATCACCAACACCCTGCGGCTGCTGGCCCTGCCGGAGGACCTGCTGGCCCTGGTGGAGGAGGGCGCCCTGTCCGCCGGCCACGCCCGGGCCCTGCTGGCCGCCCCCAGCGCCGCCCTTCAGCGGCAGGCCGCCCAACAGGTGGTGGACGGACAGCTGTCCGTGCGGCAGACCGAGGCCCTCGTGCGCGCCCTGCAAAGGCAGCGCAAGGAGCGGCCCAAGCCCCCCTCCGGCCTGTCGCTCTACCTGGGAGAGGTGGAGAAGGACCTGTCCGGCCGCCTGAGCCGGAAGGTGAAGATTGTCTCCAAGGGGGACAAGGGCAAAATCGAGCTGGAATACTACAACGGCCAGGACCTGGAGCAGCTTCTGGTCCTGCTCCAGCAGCTGCGCGGGGCGGGAGGTGTCAGCCATGGCTGAGGACTCCCCCATGCGCCCCTCCCCCGCCTCCAACCGGGAGGAGGGCGGCGAGAAGCCGGCCCGGGGGAGGACCGCCGGCCAGCAGCGGCGCACCCAGCGCTCTGTATTCCAGTATATCGCCGTTTTGTTCGCCGCCGCCTTTGTGCTGCTGCTGTTCTCTTATATGATGGAGCGCCGGGCCTATGAGCAGCACGAGAGCGAAAACCAGCAGCAGCTGGACCAGCTCCAGCAGAGCTCACTGTCCGCCACCCAGCGCCTGGAGAGCATTCTGGCCGAGCGCGACCGGCTCAAGGAGGAAAACCAGCAGCTGCAGCAGCAGCTGGACCAGGCCGGTCAGGAGCGCGGCCAGCTGGAACAGCAGGCGGAGGACCAGCAGCGGGCCCTTCAGGCCATGGACTGGTTCTGGCGCATTCAGCGGCAGTACTCCCGGGGGTATCACCGCGCCGCCCGGGAGCTGGCCGAGGCCTTCGAGGCCAGCGGCCTGCCCGCGTGGCTGCCTGACGAGGCCTACGCCGACCCCGACGGCCCCACCCCCGCCCAGCAGTATCAGGAGCTGCGCGACCTTCTGCGGTACCAGGCCGCGCGTTTCACGTGAAACAACTTCCACGGGAAGAAATAGGAAAGGAAGAGGACTATGCTTGACATTCGCTTTGTCCGGGAGAATCCAGAACTTGTGAAGGAGAACATCAAAAAGAAGTTTCAGGACGGCAAGCTCCCCCTGGTGGACCAGGTCATCGCCTTAGACGCGGAGAACCGCGCCACGGTCAGCGAGGCCAACGAGCTGCGCTCCAGCCGCAACGCCCTGTCCAAGCAGGTGGGGATGCTGATGGGGCAGGCCAAAAAGGGCCCCTCCAAGCTGGCCGAGGCCGAGGCGGCCAAGGCCCAGGTGAAGGCCAACGCCGACCGCCTGGCCCAGCTGGAGGCCCGGGAGGCCGAGCTGGCCGCCCAGATCCGGCACATCATGCTCCAGATTCCCAACATCATCGACCCCTCGGTGCCCATCGGCCCCGACGACAGCTGCAATGTGGAGGTCCAGCGCTTTGGCGAGGCCAAGCTCCCCGATTTCGACATCCCCTATCACACCGAGAGTATGGAGCGCTTTGACGGCATCGACATGGACTCCGCCGGCCGGGTGTCGGGCAACGGGTTTTACTACCTGCTGGGAGATGTGGCCCGGCTGCACGAGGCGGTGCTGGCCTACGCCCGGGACTTCATGATTGGCAAGGGGTTCACCTTCTGCATCCCCCCCTTCATGATTCACGGCAACGTGGTGGAGGGCGTCATGTCCCAGACGGATATGGAGGCCATGATGTACAAGATTGAGGGCGAGGACCTCTACCTCATCGGCACCAGCGAGCACTCCATGATTGGCAAGTTCATCGACCAGATTATCCCCGAGCAGTCCCTGCCCCAGACCCTCACCTCCTACTCCCCCTGCTTCCGGAAGGAGAAGGGGGCCCACGGCATCGAGGAGCGGGGGGTCTACCGCATCCACCAGTTTGAAAAGCAGGAGATGATTGTGGTCTGTCGGCCCGAGGACTCGATGCAGTGGTACGAGCAGATGTGGAAGTACTCCGTGGAGCTGTTCCGCTCCCTGGACATCCCCGTGCGGCAGCTGGAGTGCTGCTCCGGGGATTTGGCCGACCTGAAGGTCAAGTCCTGCGACATCGAGGCCTGGTCCCCCCGGCAGCAGAAATACTTCGAGGTCTGTTCCTGCTCCAACCTGGGCGACGCCCAGGCCAGGCGGCTGAAAATGCGGGTCAAGGGGGCCGACGGGAAAATGTATCTCCCCCACACCCTGAACAACACCGTGGTGGCGCCCCCTCGGATGCTCATCGCCTTCCTGGAGAACAACCTCCGGGCCGACGGCTCGGTGGCCATCCCCCAGGTGCTGCGCCCCTACATGGGCGGCCTGGAGGTCATGGTCCCCAAGAAATAATCCATTCTGTATAAACCATATCATTTAATCCAGTTCGTTTTCACGCTGTCCCGCCGGACAGCACAACAGAGAAAGAGAAGGAGTGTATCAGTTCCCATGAAAAAGTTTATGGACGAGTTTAAGGCCTTCGCCATGCGGGGCAATGTGCTGGACATGGCCGTCGGCGTGGTCATCGGCGGCGCCTTCGGCAAGATTTCCACCTCCCTGGTCAACGACATCATCATGCCGGTCATCAGCCTGGCCACCGGCGGCATCGACTTTTCCGCCTGGAAAATCGTCCTGGCCCAAGCGGTGCTGGACGCCGAGGGGGCCGTGGTCACCCCGGAGCTGGCCATCAACTACGGCAATCTGATTTGCGTCATCCTGGACTTCATCATCATCGCCTTCGCCATTTTCTGCGTGGTCAAGGGCATCAATAAGCTCCACCGCGCCCCCGAGCCGGTGGAGGAGCCCGCGCCCCCCGAGCCCTCCGCCGAGGAGAAGCTGCTGGCCGAGATTCGGGACCTGCTGAAGGAGAAGTCCTGAAATGTCCCGGGAGAAACACCCCGGCCCCCCGCCGGAGCAGCGGGAGTATGTCCCCGCCTCTCCGGTCAAGCGGACCTTGGCCTGGATCGGCCTGACCTATATGGGAATCCTGCTGGTCCTGACCTCCTATCTCATCTTTACCGGCAGGGCCCTGGGCAATCTGGGGCCGCTGCTCACCGTCCCCGGCCTTGTGGGGCTTGGGGCGGTGTCCCTGGTGAGCTGGCGCTCCACCGGCCGGCCGGCCAAGGGGGCGGCCATCGCCCTGGCTATCCTGTGCTGGCTGCTGGCCCTGGCCACCCTGCCGGTGGGACTTGTGGGGCTGCTGTCCAACTTCTCCGGCACGGGGGTTGAAGTCTTCGGAATCACCATCCTGGGAGGGGCATGATGGAGCAAATCATCCAACGCGGCCTATCGGAGCTGGGCCTGCTGGACCAGGTCCCGGCGGAGGCCCCGGGGCAGCTGGCGGAGTACGGCCGGCTGCTGCTGGAGAAAAATCAGGTGATGAACCTGACCGCCATCCGTCAGCCCGAGCAGGTGGCCCGGCTGCATATGCTGGACTGCGCCGCGCTGCTCCCCCTGGCCGGTTTCCAGGACAAGACGCTCATTGACGTGGGCACCGGCGCGGGGTTTCCCGGCCTGCCCCTGAAGATTCTGGTCCCCTCTCTCCATGTCACGTTGCTGGACAGCCTGAACAAGCGGGTGCAGTGGCTGGAGCAGGTGTCCGCCCAGCTGGGGCTGGAGGGGGTGCGCCCTCTCCACGCCCGGGCGGAGG
>CASECK010000083.1 GCA_949286295.1 uncultured bacterium
GCGTTGCCAAAGTCCTGATTGGGCTGGGTGTACCCGGCCACCCCGGCGATGGCCACGGCGATGAGCACCGCCGGGGAGACGATGTGGGCCTCCACCGCCGCGTTGCCCACCACCAGGCCGCCCAGGATGGACACCGTGGCCCCGATGGGTCCGGGTAGGCGCAGCCCCGCCTCCTGGACGACCTCGAAGGCCAGGAGCATGATGAGTACCTCGAAAATGGTGGAGAAGGGCACCTCCTGCTTGGCGGCCACGATGGACAGGGCCAGCTTGGGGGGGATGGCCTCCGGATGGAAGGTGACCAGGGCGATATACAGCCCGGGCACCAGCAGGGTCACCAGGGCGCAGAAGTAGCGAATCAGGGACAGGGCCGAGGCCGCCAGCCAGTGGTAGGCCCGGTCCTGTCCGGTTTTGAAGAACTGGTCGATGGTCCCCGGAACCAGCCATCCTATGGGCAGCCCGTCGGCCAGCACCGCCGCCCGCCCCTCCAGCAGGCCCTGGCACAGCCGGTCGGGCCGCTGGGTGCAGGCCATCAGGGGAAAGGGGGTCCAGGCGGCGGGGGAGAGATACTCCTCGATGTTGCCGGGGGCCTCCACCCCGTCGATGTCCAGCTCCTCCAATCCCTGCTCCAGCCGCCGCACCGTGTCCGGGTCGGCGATTCCCTCCAGATAGAGCACATCCACCTGGGTGCGGGACTGCCTGCCCACAATGTGCTCGGCAATTTTCAGGCAGGGGGCCTTCAGATGCCGGCGGACCATGGCGGTGTTGGTCCGGATGGACTCCACAAAGGACTCCCGGCTGCCCTTCAGGGCCGGCTCGTTGTCCGGCTCCCCCACCGCCCGTTTCTCCTCGGTGGGCACCGGCAGGGTGAGCGCGTCCATCCGCCCGGGAAAAAACAGGGCGCAGCTGCCCAGGAGCAGGTCGTCCACCACCTCGTCCAGGGTTTTGCGCCGGAGGGCCGCCAGGTTGTACAGGGCCCCGTATTGCAGCCGGGAAAACAGCTCCCCCTCGGGGACCTGACTCAGGGCCGGGTCCTGGGCCAGGGGGCGCAGGATATAGTCGCTCAGCCGCTCGTTCCGGGTCAGGCCCAGTAGGTAGCACACGGTGACGGTACGTCCGCTGTCCCCGTGGAGGTACACGGTGCGCTCCATGTAATCCGCGCAGCGTTCAAAGGCCTTTGCCAGGTTCTCCCGCGACAGGGGCTGGTCAAACAGGGGCTTTTTCCTGGGGTGGGGGCCGCCGGTCTTTTCGGGCACGCAAACTCCCTCCTTCTCCGAATTTGTCCGCCGCCCCGCCCCGGGCGGGGCGCGGACGGAGGTTGGGTCCCAAAGTAGTCTTTCGGATGGGGAGGGAGTTTATACGCCGGATTTTATTTTGCCGCCATCTCCCGCCCGCGCGGCTGGAGGGCCGGGGCGCGGCGGCGGCGGGACAGGGCCTTCGCGGCCTCGCAGATGGGGATGGGGGCGGCGGACAGGGCCAACACCGCCAGCCACTGCCCCCCTGTCATGGGTGCCACCGAGAACACCCCCTGCAGGGGCGGCAGGAGCAGCACGGACAGCTGAAGGGCCAGGCCGGCCAGGAAGGCCCGGTTCATGGCCGGATTGCCCAGCACCCCCTGGGAGAACAGGGAGCGCTCCTCGCTGCGGACATTGAAGGCGTGGAACAGCTGGCACAGGGTCAGGGTGGCGAAGGCCATGGTGTTGGCCGCCGACCCCTCGCTCCCCGGCGCGGCCAGCCGGGTATAGCCCAGGAAATAGGCCCCCAGGGTAAGCCCGCCCACCATCAGCCCCTGCCAGGCCAGGCGTAGGGAGAATCTCCGGTCAAAGAGGTTCTCCTCCGCCCGGCGGGGCGGCCGGTCCATGACCCCCTCCTCCACCGGCTCCACCCCCAGGGCCAGGGCGGGCAGGGAGTCGGTGACCAGGTTGAGCCACAGCAGCTGCACCGGCACCAGGGGCATCTGCGCAAAGCCCAGCAGGGTGGCCGCGAAGATGGTGAAAATTTCGCCGATGTTGCAGGAGAGGAGATAGTGGATGGCCTTGCGGATGTTGGCGTAGATACTCCTCCCCTCCTCCACGGCGGCGACGATGGTGGAGAAGTTGTCGTCGGTGAGAATCATGTGGGCGGCCCCCTTGGCCACGTCGGTGCCCGCGCGGCCCATGGCGCAGCCGATGTCGGCGGCCTTCAGGGCGGGGGCGTCGTTGACCCCGTCTCCGGTCATGGCCACCACCTTCCCCCGCTTCTGCCAGGCCCGGACGATGCGCATCTTGTGCTCCGGGGACACCCGGGCAAAGACAGAGAACTTTTCAATGTCCTCCTCCAGCACCTGCTGGGGCATGAAGTCCAGCTCCGCCCCGGTCACCGACCAGTCCCCGGGCTGGGCGATGCCCAGCGCCCGGGCCACCGCCAGGGCGGTGGAGCGGTGGTCCCCGGTGATCATCACCGGGCGCACCCCCGCCCGGCGGCAGCGCTCCACCGCCGCGCCGGCCTCCGGCCGGGGCGGGTCCATCAGGCCGAACAGCCCCAGGAAGGTGAGCTCCCGCTCCACCGCCCCGGGCTCGGGTTGGCCGGGCAGGATGTTCAGCTCCCGCCGGGCCACGGCAATGACCCGCAGAGCGCGCCCCGCCATAGCCTCGTTGGCGGCCAGAATCCGCGCCCGTTCCCCCGGCGTCATGGCCGCGCCGCCCACCCGGACGCACCGCTCCAGCAGCACGTCGGGCGCGCCCTTGACAAAGGCGGTCCAGCCCCCGGAGGTGTTTTTATGGATGGTGGTCATCAGCTTGCGCCCGGAATCGAAGGGCAGGTCCGCCGCCCGGGGCAGCCGCTCCCCCTCCTTCTCCCGGTCCACCCCCTCCCGGGCGGCCTGCACCACCAGAGCCGCCTCGGTGGGGTCGCCGGAGGCGGCGGGCGCGCCCGCCTTCCACTCCAGCCGGG
>CASECK010000084.1 GCA_949286295.1 uncultured bacterium
CCTGGCGGCGGCGGGAGCGCTGCTGCTGCTGGGGGTCCCGCCCAGCGGGCTCTGGCGGGCGCTGGCGGAATAGGCCCGGAACGCGCGCCGCCCCCCTGCCGGTCCGGCAGGGGGGCGGCGGCTTTGTTCCCGGGATTTACAGCATAAGACTGCCCACGGCCAGCTGGGACAGGGCGGTCCGGTCCCGGACCAGAATGTGGTTGTTCCGGCGCAGAATGATGCCCGCCTGGGTCATGGACTGAAAGGCCTTGGTCACGGTGACCCGGCTGATGTGCAGCAGGTTTGCCACGTCCTGGTGGCTGAAGCGGATGGATATCTCGGTGCCCTCCTCGGTCTCCAGCCCATACTCCTGGGTCATGTCCACAAGGGCCTGGGCGATTCGCTGGAGGGAGACGGTGGAGGACTGGGACAGCAGGCGGCCCACCAGCAGGGAGCACTTCCGGCACAGGATGCGCATCACCGCCTGGTTAAGCTCCGGATGCTGGGACAGTTTGCGCTCAAAGACGGGGAAGGGGATGGTGTATACCGTGGAGTCCACAATGGACACCGCCGAGGTGATGTGGGGGGTGTTCAGCAGGCAGGCGTGCTCGCCAAACAGGGCGCCCTGCTCGGCGATGTACAGCTGCTGCTCCATCCCGGCCTGGGAGTAGGTGGTGATACACACCCGGCCCTCTTTGACCACGTAGGCGGTGGTGGCGGCGTCGCCCTGGTAGTACAGCGGCCGCTTGCGCCGCACGTGGATGAGCGGCTGCCCTTCCACCAGGGGGAGCAGCAGCTCCGGCTCCAGCCGGATCCACGGGGACATATCGGCAAAGGGCATACAAACTCCTCCTTCCTCTCCGGCAGTGAGAAAAACTGACGGGCGGACACGGCTTTTTTGATAGCACCTATTATGATTCCGAATTGCGAGAAATGCAAGTGTTTTTTCAAGGGATGGGCGATTTTCACAAGAAAAACCGTATTTTTTGCGGGGGAATTTGGCACGCGCCGGAGGGCGTGTGGTTGTTTTATACAACTGGAGCGGGGAAAACGAAAAATTTTTGCCGGATTAATCAAAACTTGTAAAGTGATTTACAGATTGACGCGGCGGCGTGTGGTAATCTAAAGCCTGTCAAAGGAAACCGCGGCCGGTGGGAGAAACCCTCCGCCGTCCGCGCAGAACTTCAAACAAAAAAGGAGGATCCTGGAAATGTCTGTGGATTTTGAGGCGATCAGAAAGCGGGAGTGGCCCGTGCTGGAGACCATGACCTTTTTGGACGCCGCCTGCGTCAGCTTTGCGCCCCAGCGCTCGGTGAAGGCCCTGAAGGAACTGGCTGACTTTGCCGCCCGGCAGGACGAGGCCAATTCCAGCGCCCACCACATCGCCATGGACGGAAAGCGGCACAAGGCCTATGAGGAGGCCTGCAAGCTGCTCAACGCCGACCCCGAGGAGATTGCCCTGGTGGAGAGCACCTCCCACGGCCTGAATATCGCGGCCAACGGCATCGAGCTGAAGGACGGCGACAATATCATTACCACCAATCTGGAGTTTATCCAGGTGGCCCTGCCCTGGTGCGTCATGCGCAAGGAGAAAAACATCGACATCCGGGTGGCCAAGACGGCGGACACCCGGTTCACCGCCCAGGATTTCGCCAAGCTGTGCGACGAGCGCACCCGCATCATCGTCATCTCCACCGTGGAGTGGTGCAACGGCTGGCGGATGGACCTGAAGGAGATTGGCGACTTCTGCCAGTCCCGGGGCATCTTCCTGGTGGTGGACGCGGTGCAGGAGCTGGGCGTCAACAAGCTGGACACCAAGCAGTTCCATGTGGACATCCTCACCGCCGGCGGCCACAAGTGGCTCAACTCCCCCTTCGGGACCGGCATTCTGTACATCAACAAGCAGACCCTGCCCAAGCTGAAGAGCGTCTACCACGGCTACCTGAACACCAAGGAGCCCCCCGAGGGCTGGGGCGGCTACTGGGAGAACCCCGCCGCCTCTTCCGTCAACGACTGGGAGTTCGACATGACCGCCCGGAAGTTTGAGATTGGCGGCACCGCCAACTACCCCGGCGCGGTGGCGCTGGGCGAGTCCCTGGCCCTGGTCAATGAGATTGGCATCGAGAACATCCAGGCCCATGTGGAGCAGCTGAGCGCCTACTGCATGGAGCAGCTGGAGTCCATCGGGGCCACCATCATCACCCACAAGGACCCCGGCCGCCGGGCGGGCATCGTCATCGCCCGAATCTTCGAGGACCTGGACACCGAGCGGGCCATCCTGCGCAAGCTCCACGCCCGGAACATCTTTGTGGCCCACCGGTTTACCGACTATGTGGGCGGCTTCCGAATCTCCTGTCAGTACTTCAACAACCACAAGGACATCGACACCCTGGTGGCCGCGCTGAAAGAACTGATTGCCGAGGTGGGCCGCGCCCCCGATTATAAGCGCCCCTGGTAATAAGGAGGAGCACATATGGCAAAGCTGGACTTGACATCCAACATCACATTCCTGTATTTCAATGATATGGAGGCGGCCAAGCGCTTCCTGTCCCAGACGCTGGGGCTGAGCGTGGCCTACGACCCCGGCTGGGCCTGCGTCTACCGGCTGCGGGACAAGTCCTTCCTGGGCGCGGTGGACAACTCCGCCGGCTCCATCAAGGTGGACTCCACCTCCAGCGTGCTGGTCAGCCTCACGGTCAGCAATATCCATGAGGTCCACCAGGCCCTCCAGGGGGCCTTTGGGGTGGAGGGCCTGTCCCCCATCAAGCAGGTGAAGGACCTGGCCTTGGAGTCCTTCTTCTTCACCGGTCCCGAGGGCTACCACTTCGAGGTGGAGCAGTTCACCTCCGGAGAGCTCCGGGAGCTGTTCTAAGCGGCGGTGGGCGCGGTGAACCGGACCGGCCGCCAGGGCCCCGTCGGGGTGCTGCTCTTCGCCAGCGCCGGCGACCGAATCCCCGGCGACCCGGGGGCCCCGGGCACGTTTGACTTCCCGGTGGAGTACGGGGTGGTGCCGGGCAGCTACCGGGACCTCGTCCAGGGGTCGCCGGAGGCCTGCGGCCGGCTGTGCCAGGCCGCCCGGGAGCTGGAGGCCCGGGGCGTGTCCGCCATTGCCGGGGACTGCGGGCTGATGGTCCTCTACCAGGAGGAGCTGGCCCGGAGCGTCAGCGTCCCGGTGGTGGCCTCCAGCCTGGCCCTGCTGCCCCTGCTGCGCACCATGCTGGGCAGGGAGAAGAAAATCGGCCTGCTCACCGGCCACTCCGGCCTGCTGGCCCGGCGGCACCTGGCCGCCGCGGGCGTGGACGGGGACGGAGAGCTGGTCATCCAGGGCATGGAGGACGAGCCCCACTTCCGCCAGGTGGTGCTGGAGGGGGCCTGCCCCCAGGACTACCGGCTCATGGCCCGGGACGTGCTCCACGCGGTGGGCCGCCTGCTGGAGCGGGAAAAAGAGGTGGGGGCCATTGTGCTGGAGTGCAGCAACCTGACCACCTTCGCCTGGGAGGTGGAGGAGAAGTACCACATTCCGGTCTTTGACGTGAATCTGGCCATCCGGATACTCCGCCTGGGCCGGGAACATACCTGCTACGCCGGAAGGACATAAACGAGAATTCAAATTTATCATATCAAGGAGGAAACTTATCATGCGGTTTTTAGAGTACGAGACCTGGAGACTGAAAAAGGACATCGACCCCAAGGACTATGACCAGATTATCCGCGACTGGTTCCAGTTCCTGAAGGACAACTATGAGCAGCTGTTCCCCGAGTGGGTCAGCGCCAAGTACTACCGGGAGACCGACCGGGAGGGCAACCCCACCGGCAAGTTCATCATGCTCTTCGAGTATGACGACATCGAGGGCCACCACGCCTATAAGGAGCGCCGCAAGAACTGGGACGGCCCCTATGAGGCCTATAAGAAGGTGGACCCCTATCAGGAGTTCTTCGACCTGGAGACCGTGACCACCGACTACTGGCAGCCCCTGGAGACCGAGAACTGGGCCCAGTTTAAGTAAGAAAGACCATCAGGCCGGGAGCTGACCCGGCGGGACAATATTAAAATTGGAGGAGGTAAACCCCATGAAGAAGCTTCTTTCCCTGGCCCTGGCAGCGGCCATGACCCTGTCCCTGGCGGCCTGCGGCGGCGGGGGCGGCGGTTCGGCCCAGTCCGGCGGCGGCTCCGCGTCCGGGACTGGCGGCGGCGAGGCGAAGGATACCCTGATTATCGGCCACTACGGCGACACCCCCAACTTCGACACCCACAACAACCTCAACGACAACGGAATGCGCATCAATATGGTCATCTATGACCCCCTGGTGCGTATGGACAGCACCACCTATGAAATCAAGCCCTGCGTGGCGGAGAGCTGGGTAATTTCCGACGACGGCACGGAGTACACCTTTAAAATTAAGTCCGGCGTCAAATTCTCCGACGGCTCCGACCTGACCGTGGACGACGTGGTGTTCTCCATGGAGCGCGGCATGGCCAGTCCCATGGCCGTCCCCAGCTTCGCCCGTGTTAAGAGTGTGGAGAAGGTGGACGACAGCAGCGTGAAGCTGATTCTGGACGGGCCCTACCCCGAGTTCCTGTTCGCCATGGCTCTGCCCACCGCCGGCATCCTGTCCAAGACCGCCTTTGAGACCATGGGCGAGGAGGCCTATCTGGAAAATCCGATTACCACCGGCCCGTATAAGGTTGCCGAGTGGCGCGTCGGCGAGCAGGTGGTCCTGGAGGCCAACGAGTACTACCATATGGGCGAAGTGCCCATCAAGCACGTGACCTATCAGGTCATCACTGACTCCAACGCCGCCGTCCTGGCCCTGGAGTCCGGCGACATCGACGCCTATGTGGACGTCCCCCAGAGCAGCTTCAGCCGCATTGAGCGGGACGAGGACCTGTCCCTGTATGTGGGCCAGGCGTTTGCGATGAATTATTTGCAGCTTAACACCAACAAGGCCCCCTTCGATAAGCTGGAGGCCCGTCAAGCCCTGGCCTATGCCTGCGACAAGGAGGCCATCCTCTATGGCGTGCTGGAGGGCTATGGCACCGCCGCCGATACCTTCGCCCTGCCGGAGTACCTGGGCTACACCGATGAGCTGACCAAGTACCCCTATGACCTGGAGAAGGCCAAAGAGCTGTTCGCCCAGGCTGGCGTGGACGAGAATACGGTGATTGAGCTGTATCTGTACGATGATAACTCCTCTCAGATTGCCCAGATTATCCAGAACTCCCTGCGGGAAATCGGCATTACCGCCAAGATTAACCGCAACGACCGCTCCGCCTTCGAGGACGCCGCGCTGAACGGCAGATTCGACGTGCTGGTGACCGGCGGCACCTTTACCGCCCCCACCATCGATGAGGTCCTCTATACGATTACCCACTCGTCCCAGATGGACCTGCTCAACTATGGCCGCTATGATAATCCCGAGGTCGACAGGCTCCTGGACGAGGCCCGCGTGACCCTGGATGAGGGCGAGCGGGAGAAGATTTACAACGAGCTGCTGCAGGTGCTGAGCGAGGATATGCCCCTGGTGCCCCTGCTGTGGAGAACGAAGAATATCGTTGCCGATAAGGATTTGAAGGGTGTGACCTCCAATCCCTGGTCCTTCTACAATCTGTACGAGTTCAGCTGGAGTTAAACGCTTTTGGGCGATGGTACCTGAAAGGGTGCCATCGCCACTTTCAAAAATAGGCACATATCCCCGGCGTTGCGAGAGGGGGTGTGAGATCATAGGGAGGACGCCTATATGTGGAAATACATACTCAAGCGGCTTGCGTTGATGATTCCGGTCATCATCGGCGTGTCCTTTATCATCTTTTTCATCATGAGCTTCATGCCCGGCAACCCGGCCCGGCTGATTCTGGGCGACCGGGCGACCCCGGAGGCCATCGCGGCCCTGGAGGAGGAGATGGGGCTGAACGACCCGGTGCCGGTGCGGTATCTCAACTATCTGAAAGATGCCCTCCACGGTGACTTCGGGACGTCTTACAGCTCAAAAAACCCGGTGGTGGAGGACATCGCGTACCGCTTTCCCACCACCCTGAAGCTGGCCTGCCTGAGCGTGCTGTTTGCCACCATCATCGGCCTGCCTCTGGGCATTCTGTCGGCGGTCAAGCAGTATTCGTGGATTGACAACCTGACCACGGTGCTGGGCCTGGGGTTCATCTCGGTGCCCCCCTTCTGGCTGGGCCTGATGCTCATCATCTTCTTCTCCGCCCAGTTGGGCCTGCTGCCCTCTTACGGGTCGGACACATGGGCGCACTTTATCTTGCCGGCCATCACCAGCTCGGCCTCCACCTTTGCCACCCTGCTGCGCATGACCCGCTCCACCATGCTGGAGGTCATCCGCCAGGACTATGTGACCACCGCCAACGCCAAGGGGGCCAGCAAGCGCCGGGTCATCTTCAAGCACTGCCTGCCCAACGCCCTCATCCCCCTGATTACCGTGGTGGGCGTCAACTTCGGCGGGATGCTGGCCGGCTCGGTCATCACCGAGTCCGTGTTCGGAATGTCCGGCATCGGCAGCCTGCTGGTCAACTCCATCCGCTCCCAGGACGTGCCCACCGTCATGGCCTGCACGCTGCTGCTGGCGGTGCTGTTCGGCCTGGTGAACCTGCTGGTGGACATCATTTACGCCTTTGTGGACCCCCGCATCAAGGCCCAGTATCAGAAGTGAGGAGGTGGTATCATGGCGGGAAAGACTTTGGAAATGACCCATGCCGCGCCCAAAAAGCGCTCCCAGCTGGGGATGATTTGGCATCAGCTGCTGAAAAACAAGCTGGCGGTGTTCGGACTTATCATCATCTGCGGTATCATTCTCTCCTCCATCCTGATTGGCCTGGTGGTGGATTATGATACCATTGTTTCCCACGACATTATGAACCGCTATCAGTCTCCCAGCGCGGAGCACTGGTTCGGAACGGACGGCTTTGGCCGGGATTTGTTCCTGCGCCTGGTGTATGGCGCCCGAATCTCCCTGTTCATCGGCTTTACCTCGGTCATCGGGGGCATGGTGATTGGCGGGGCCATCGGCTCCATCTCCGGCTTCTACGGCGGAAAGATTGATATAATCGTCATGCGCTTTATGGATGTGCTGATGGCCATCCCCTCCACCCTGATGGCCATCTGCGTGGTGTCCGCGCTGGGGCAGGGCGTGACAAATCTTCTGCTGGCCATCATGATCTCTCTGGTGCCCCAGTTTGCCATGATTGTCCGCTCTTCGGTGCTGACCATCAAGGGCAGCGAATTTATCGAGGCCGCCCGCTGCGGCGGCACCTCCACCGCCCGCATCATCGTCCGGCACATCCTGCCCAACGCCATGGGCCCCATCATTGTGCAGGCCACCCTGGCCCTGGGCGGCGTGATTTTGACCGCCGCTTCCCTGAGCTTCATCGGCCTTGGGGTGCAGCCCCCCGACCCCGAGTGGGGCGCCATCCTCACGGAGGGGCAGTCCCGGATGCAGGATTATCCCTATGTGGTCATCTTCCCCGGCCTGACCATCATGCTGGCGGTGCTGGCCTGCAATTTCCTGGGCGACGGCCTGCGGGACGCCCTGGACCCGAAACTGAAATGACGCGGGGGGTAGAGCTATGAACGACGTTTTATTGGACATCCGCGGCCTGGAGGTCAGCTACGACACGGAGGAGGGCATTGTGCGGGCGGTCAACGGCATCGATTTGCAGGTGCGCCGGGGCAAGACCCTGGGCATCGTGGGCGAGACCGGAGCCGGCAAGACCACCACCGCCAAGAGCATCCTGCGCCTGCTGCCCGAGCGCACCGGCAACATCCGCGCCGGAGAGATTTTCTTCGACGGAGAGAACCTGCTCCAGCTGCCCCTGGAGGAGATGCAGCAGCGCATCCGGGGCGAGAAAATATCCATGATATTCCAGGACCCCATGAGCAGTCTCAACCCGGTCATCCCCATCGGCGAGCAGATTGCCGAGGTGCTGGAGCTGCACCAGAAGGACCAGGGCGGAAAAAAACCTGGCAAGCCCGGCAAGAAGGGCCGCAGCGAGGAGATTGACCGCCGGGTGGACCAGATTCTGGAGATGGTGGGCATCCCCACCGAGCGGAAAAATGAGTATCCCCACCAGTTCTCCGGCGGCATGAAGCAGCGCGTGGTCATCGCCATGGCCCTGGTCTGCGAGCCCGCCCTGGTCATCGCCGACGAGCCCACCACCGCCCTGGATGTGACCATCCAGGCCCAGGTGCTGGAGGTGATGGAGGATTTGAAGCGCCGCTTTGAGACCTCCATGCTGCTCATCACCCACGACCTGGGCGTGGTTGCCCAGACCTGTGACGACGTGGCCATCATGTACGCCGGTGAGATTATCGAGTACGGCACGGTGGAGGACGTGTTCGACCCCTCCAGGCCCCACCACCCCTATACCGTGGGCCTGTTCAACTCCGTGCCCCGGCTGGACGACCAGGCCGAGCGGCTGCAGCCCATCCCCGGCCTGATGCCAGACCCCACCGACCTGCCCCAGGGGTGCAAGTTCCATCCCCGCTGCCCTGACTGCACCGGGCGCTGCGGCGAGGAGAGCAGTCCCGTCTATCAGCAGGGCACCCACCGCATCAGCTGCCACCTGATGGAGGGCAAAATGCCTCTGGCGGCCCCGCAGGCGGCCCCGAAAACACAAGCAGAGGAGGCGTAACGTATGGCTGAGGCTTTTATCCAGGCAAACCACCTGAAAAAATATTTCAAGACTCCGAAGGGTATGCTTCACGCCGTGGATGATGTGACGCTGTCCATCGAAAAGGGTAAGACCCTGGGCATTGTGGGCGAGTCGGGCTGCGGCAAGTCCACCCTGGGCCGGTTGATGCTCAACCTGCTGGAGCCCACCTCCGGCGAGATGCGCATCGACGGCCAGGACATCTATCAGATGAAGCCCGCCCAGATGAAGAAAATGCGCCTGCGGGCCCAGATGATTTTCCAGGACCCCTATTCCTCCCTCAATCCCCGGATGTCCGTCAGCGAGATTATCGCCGAGCCCATCATCGCCAACGGCCTGCTGAAAAACCGCCGGGAGATTCAAAAGCGGGTGGAGGGGCTGATGGACACCGTGGGCCTGGCCCAGCGGTTTATCAACGCCTACCCCCACGAGCTGGACGGCGGCCGCCGCCAGCGCATCGGTGTGGCCCGGGCCCTGGCCGTCAACCCCGACTTCATCGTCTGCGACGAGCCGGTGTCCGCCCTGGACGTGTCCATCCAGGCCCAGATTTTGAACCTGATGATGGACCTTCAGGACCAGATGGGGCTGACCTATGTGTTCATTACCCATGACCTGTCGGTGGTCAAGCACATCAGCGACGAGATTGCCGTGATGTACCTGGGCCAGTGTGTGGAGCGGGTGCCCAGCAAGGAGCTGTTCCGCAACCCCCTGCACCCCTATACCAAGGCCCTGCTGTCCGCCATCCCCATCCCAGACCTGTCCGCCCGGGGGGCCAAGCGCCAGATTCTCTCCGGCGAGGTGCGCAGCCCCATCGAGCCAAAACCCGGCTGCCGTTTCGCGGCCCGGTGTCCCAACGCCGGTCCCGCCTGCGCCCAGCACGAGTGCCAGCTGAAGGAAGTGGAGCCGGGACACTTCGTGTCCTGTACCCTCTACAACGGGTGAGGGGCGGCCATGTACGGGAGAATCCAGGCCTATTTCCGGGACCACCGCCAGGAGCTGCTCGAGGACATTATGGCCATGGTCCGCATCCCCAGCGTCAACGCCCCGGCCCAGGAGGGGGCCCCCTTCGGCCCCGCCTGCGCCCAGGCCCTGGAGGCCATGGCGGCCCGGGCCCGGGACTTCGGCATGAAGGCCATGATTTTGGAGCATAAGGTGGCGGCGGTGGATTTGAACGGCTGCCCGCCCCAGCTGGACATCCTGGCCCATGTGGACGTGGTGCCCGCCGGAGACGGGTGGACGGTGACCGAGCCCTTCGTCCCCCTGCTGAAGGACGGAAAGCTCTACGGCCGGGGCACCTGTGATGACAAGGGACCGGCGGTGGCCGCCCTGTACGCCATGCGGGCGGTGAAGGAGCTGGGCATCCCCCTGAAGTACAACGCCCGGCTGATTTTGGGGGCCGACGAGGAGACCGGCTGCCGGGACACCGAGTGCTATTACAGCCACTTCCCCGAGGCCCCCTGCTCCTTCTCCCCCGACGGGGACTACCCGGTCATCAACATCGAGAAGGGCGGCCTGTACACCAGCTATGAGGGCGACTGGGAGGAGGGGGAGACCCCCCTGCCCCGGGTGTGCTCCGTGGAGGGCGGCACCGTGGGCAACGCCGTGCCCGGTAAGGCCCGGGCGCTGACCCGCGGGCTGGATTGGGACGAGACCGCCCAGACGGCCCTCCAGGTGGAAAAGCGCACCGGCGTGTCCTTCAGCCTGCGCCGGGAGGGGGAGAATATCCTGATTCTGGCCGAGGGCAGGGGGGGCCACGCCTCCACCCCGTGGGAGGGGTGCAGCGCGGTCACCGGGCTGCTGGAGCTGCTGGCACGCCTGCCCTTCGCCCCCTGTCAGGGGCTGAAGCGGCTGCACGCTCTGGCCCGGCTGTTCCCTCACGGAGACTTCTATGGCCAGGCCGCCGGCGTGGCCCAGGAGGACGGGCTGTCCGGCAGGCTGACCCTCACCTCCAATGTCATTCATTACGACGGCTGCCGCGTCAGCGGCCGGATTGACTGCCGCGCCCCTCTGTGCGCCAACGAGGACAATGTGCTGGCGGTGCTCCGGGAGAAGCTGGCCGGGTGTGGGCTGCGCCTGCCCGGCGGCGCCAGGATGATTCCGCCCCACCATGTGCCCCAGGACAGCCCCTTTGTCCAGAAGCTGCTGGAGTGCTACGAGCAGGTGATGGGCCAGCCCGGCCGGTGCCTGGCCATCGGCGGGGGCACCTACGCCCATTTCCTGAACAACGGCGTGGCCTTCGGCGCCTGTCATCTGGGGACGGACTACCATATGCACGGCCCTGACGAGTACCTGATTGTGGAGGAGATCATTCAGAGCGCACAGCTGTTTGCCCTGACCATCGCCCGGCTGTGCGGCGAGGAAGCGGCGATATGAGTCCCCGGGGGATGGATGAGACCCCCTCTTCTCATCCGCCCCCCTTTCTCTTTCCTTGGGTTTGGAGGATGACCGGTCCGGCCATCCTCCATCCTTTCATGTGGAGGGGAAACCGCAATGGTGAAAGGAGTGGAACGATGGAGGCGCGAAAGCTGCAGGCCGCCGGCGCTACCGACATGACGGTGGGCGCGCCCTGGCGGGTGATTCTGCGCTTTTCTATTCCCCTGCTGCTGGGGAATCTGTTTCAACAGATGTACAACACGGTGGACGCGGCGGTGGTGGGACGGTTTGTGGGCAGCGGCGCCCTGGCCGCCGTGGGGACCAGCGGCCCCATTATCAACCTGATGGTGGGGCTGTTTTTGGGCTTCTCCGTGGGCGCCGGGATTCTCATCTCCCAGGCCTTTGGGGCCGGGGATGAGCGGAAAATACGGCGTTCCATCAACACGGCTATGTTTCTAAGCCTGGTCACCGGCCTGGGAGTCACCGTCATCGGGATTGCCGGCACTCCGTGGCTGCTGCGGGCGCTCAATACCCCGCCGGACGTGTACGGGATGGCCTGCGACTATCTCTGGGTCATCTTTTTTGGGGTGACCATCTCTATGTACTACAATATGGCCGCGGCCATCCTCCGGGCCTTGGGGGACAGCTGGACCCCCCTGATTGCCCTGGGCATCGCCAGCGCCTGCAACGTGGCGCTGGATTTGTTCTTTGTGCTGGTGCTGCGCATGGGGGTGGCCGGGGTGGCCTGGGCCACCATCACCGCCCAGCTGGTGTCGGTGCTCTTCAGCGTCCGCCGGATGCGGAGGATGGCCGCCTATACCAGAATCAGCCGGCAGTTTCTCCGCCCTGACGGGGGGATGATTGGCGGGATGCTGAAGCTGGGCCTGCCCGCGGCGGTACAGCAGACCGCCTTCTCCCTGGGGATGCTGCTCATCCAGTCGGTCATCAACGACTTTGGGGAGTATGTGATGGCCGCCTATGTGGCGGTGATGAAGGTGGACGCCCTGTGCATCCTGCCCATCACCACCCTGGGGCTGGCCATGACCAACTACACAGGGCAGAACCTGGGGGCGGGACAGCTCAAGCGGATAGAGCAGGGGGCCAGGCAGGGACTGGCGCTGAGCCTGGCCATCACCGTCAGCCTGTCCACGCTGCTGTTCTTCTTTGGCCGCTACCCGCTGATGCTCTTCACCGACGAGCAGGCCCTGCTCACCGAGAGCGCCTATCTGCTGCGCATCCTGTGCCCCTTCTATTGGACGCTGGCCATTGTGGACTTGCTGGCCGGCGTGATGCGGGGGGCGGGGAATACGGTGGTGCCCATGATTAACGCCCTGTTCTGCCTGTGTCTGATTCGCATCCCGCTGCTGTACGGGATGATTGCGCTGCTCCACTCCGCCGACGCCCTGTACTGGTCCATGGTGGCCAGCTGGTTCTGCGGGGCGGTGTTCATCGTGACCTATTACCGCTTCGGCGGTTGGAGGCGCCGCGCCCTGGCCGCCATGGGGCGCGCCGGGGAGGAGGGGTGACCGGCCGTCCGGGAACCCCCTCATTCCGGATAAATATATCACGCATAACAGAGGGCGTTGTCACCTATTACAATCAGGAATAGCGGAGAAAGGGGTATCTTTACACATTTCAACAAAGGTGATACAATCTTGCCCAGGACGAGGAGGCTGACAGATTCGGTATCGTGGGGGAAGATAAAGATGAGTCGAGACTTGAACGTCAAGCATTTGGAGTATTTCCTGGAGGTTGTGCGGCTTGGCTCCATCAACAAGGCGGCCCAGGCGCTTTTTATCTCCCAGCCCTACCTGGGCAAGATTATCCATGACCTGGAGGACGGCTTTGGACATTTGCTGTTCAACCGGAACAACCAGGGCGTCACCCTGACGCCGGAGGGGGAGGAGTTTGCCAAGTGGGCCAATCACATCCTGGAGGAGGTGGGCAGCCTGTGGCACGGCTCGGAGGAGCGGGAGGACGACTGGCGGCACCTGGCGGTCTCCATGACGAAATTTTCCCACGTGATGGAGAGCTTTATTGAAATCGTCATGCGCCACCGGGACGAGAGGACCTTCAGCCACCGGCTGTATGAGGGGAGCCCGGACGAGGTGGTGGAGGATGTGTTCGCCGGCCGGGCCACCGTGGGCGTGTTTCACTTTGACCGCCAGCGGCGGGAAGAGGTGGAAAAGCTCCTGTCGGCCAAGCGGCTGGCCTACCGGCACCTGGGCTTTTTGGAACCCCACGCGGTGCTCTCCAAAAACCATCCCCTGGTGCGCAGCGGGCGGCCCATCACGCTGCGCGCCCTGTCCGCCTATGGCGTCATCCGCTATCTGGGGCAGTACGACGACCTGGTGTCCAGCCTGTTCGGCTCTGAGATTACCCGGCAGCAGGAGGACGGCAAGGTCATCTATCTGTCCAACCGGGAATCCCTGCTGCGCCTTATCTCGGTCAGCGACTTTTACAGCATCGGGATTCACAACTTTGAGCTTCAGGATTGCCACTATCAGGACGTCTCGATTCCCATTGTGGACTGCAACTTTACCTTCGAGTTTGGCTATGTATACGTCAAGGGCACCCACCTGTCCCGAATCACCCAGGAGTTTCTGAAGGACATTGAAAAACGGTTAAACTGAACAAAAGATAGCGCTCCGGCGCTATCTTTTTTATTTATAGCCGCTCAATGTATCCTGTATTGTACAACAGGACGCTGATTTGCTACAATAAACCCGTCAAGGGCGGCTGCGCGGAGAGAGGAGGTGGTTGAGCTTGATTCAGACGATATTGGAGCAGGCGGTGGAACAGGCGCTCCCGGCCGTGGAGCTGGGCGAGCCCGCGTCCTATATCCCCGAGCTGGGGAAGGTGGACAAGCGGCAGCTGGGTGTGTGTGTGCGCACCTTAGACGGCGGCCGGTTCTGCGCGGGGGACGCCCAGGTGCGCTTTAGCATCCAGAGCATCTCCAAAGTTATCAGCCTGGCCGCGGCCCTGGAGCGGTGCGGCTTTGAGACGGTGTTTTCCCAGGTGGGCATGGAGCCGTCCGGAGACGCCTTTAACTCCCTGGTGCGGTTAGAGACGTCGGAGAGCTGCCCCAGCAATCCCATGATCAATTCCGGGGCAATCACGGTGGACAGCTATCTGGTTCCGGTAATCTCCTTTGAGGAGATGCTGGCCTTCACCCGGGCGCTGTGTATGGATGAGGACATCTGTCTGGACGAGCGGGTGTACCGCTCGGAGATGTCCAACATCTCCCGCAACCGGGCCATCGCCTACCTGCTGGAAAACAAGGGCGTGATTCGCAGCGACGTGGAGCGGACTTTGGAGTTCTATGTCAGGATGTGCTCCCTGAGCGTCACCGCGGAGAGCCTGGCCGGGTTTGGCCTGGTGCTGGCCAACAGCGGGGTCGTGCCCGGCACAGGCAGGCGCCTGCTCAAGGCGGAGACGGCGCGGGTGGTCAAGACCATTATGCTCACCTGCGGAATGTACGACGGCTCCGGCTGTTTCGCGGTCCGGGTGGGCATCCCCTCCAAGAGCGGCGTGGGGGGCGGCATCCTGTCCGTGGCGGACCGGAGGATGGGCATTGGGATTTTCGGCCCGGCCCTGGACCGGAAGGGGAACAGCGTGGCAGGGGTGAAGGTCTTGGAGACCATCTCCGCCCGCATGAATCTCCATATCTTTGCAGACCAGGCGTGACACAGCGCAAATGCTTTCATAGGAAAGAAGGAGGGAACCCGAGTGGGAGAATTGTATGCAATTTATAACGATATCATCGACAACCTGAGCAACTTCCTCTACACCTACATCCTCATCATCCTTCTGGTGGTGGGCGGCATCTACTTCACCATCCGCACCCGGTTTGTTCAGTTCCGGCTGTTTTTTGAGTCCATCCGGGCCATCATGCAGCCCAGCACCGACAAGGCCAATGTCTCCGCCTTTCAGACCCTGATGGTGTCCACCGCCTCCCGGGTGGGTACGGGCAACATCGCCGGAATCTCCACGGCCATCTGCGTGGGCGGCATGGGGGCCGTGTTCTGGATGTGGGTCACCGCCCTGCTGGGCAGCGCCACCGCCTTTATCGAGGGCACCATGGCGCAGATTTATAAAAAGCGCGCCGCCGACGGCAGCTGCTATGGCGGCCCGGCCTACTATATTGAGCAGACCCTGAAAAAGCGCTGGCTGGGCGTGCTGTTCGCCGGGGTGATGATTCTGACCTACATGGTGGGCTTCAACCTGGTGGCCTCCTTCAACATCGCCGATTCCTTCAAAGCCTTCGGCTTCTACGACCCCAAGCTCACCCCCCTGATTGTGGGAGGCGCGGTGGCCGCCCTGTTCCTGCTGTGCATCAGCGGCGGCGGCAAACAGATTGCCAAAATCACCGCCGTGATGGTCCCCGCCATGGGCGCGTTGTACTTTCTTGTGACGTTGTATGTGGTGGTCACCCACGTTGCGCTGATTCCCTCGGTGTTTGCCGGGATTTTTAAAAACGCCTTTGACTTCCAGGCCATTTTCGGCGGCTTTGTGGGGTCCGCGGTGATGCAGGGCATCAAGCGCGGCCTGTTCTCCAACGAGGCGGGCATCGGCGCCGCCGCCTGCGCCGCCGGCTCCGCCGGCGTGTCCCATCCGGTCAAGCAGGGCCTGGTCCAGGTGCTCTCCGTGTTCATCGACACCATCCTGGTGTGCACCGCCACCGCCATGCTGCTGCTGTGCTCCGGCGTGGAGTTTAACGAGGATATCGCCGGAATGCCCTATGTCCAGGCCGCCATGGAGAGCACCATGGGCGAGTTTGGCGTCATCTTCATCACCGTGGCCCTGTTCCTGTTCGCCTTTACCACCCTGCTGGGGAACTTCTACTATGCGGAGACCGGCCTGTCCTACCTGTGCCGGGAGGCCCCGGCCAAGGAGTTAAAGTACCTCCAGCGCGGCCTGGCCACCGTGGTGGTGGCCCTGGGCGCGGTGATGCAGCTGAACACGGTTTGGAATACCGCCGACGTGCTGATGGGCCTGATGGCGATTATCAACATCCCGGTTCTGGTCTACCTGCTCAACCCTGCCCTCCGCTGCCTGCGGGATTATACCCGGCAGAAGCGGGAGGGGCTGGACCCGGTCTTCCGGGCGAAGGATATCGGCCTGAAGGAAGATACCGATTTCTGGCAGTAAACCTGCTTTCTCTCTCTCCCTTACGGAATCCGGGAGCGCCCTGTATGGGCGCTCCCGGATTTCTGCGCCTGCGGCCGGACATTGCGCGCCACACGGCGCGCGGCCGCGCGTATGGAAGCCGGTTCCGGCATATCGACAAATGGCGGCCGCCCCTCTGTTCGCGGTCCGGGTGGGATGTAAATTCAGATTGCGGTGCAAAAGAAATAGAGAAAAGTAAACCAGTCCCGCCGGCGTTCCTCCGGCCCCGGCGCACGCTGTTTTTCCAAAGAACGGAAGCCTGTTTTCATTAAAACGCCGAATTTCCGGGCGGGCAGTTGACGGGTTTTATCTATAATGATATAGTAAAACCATCAAAGAAGAGGAGAGAACAAAGCACGTGATTACCCGAGAGACCGACTACGCCATCCGTCTGCTGCGCACCCTGTCTGACGGAGAGCGGCGTACGGCGGCGCAGACTGCCCAGCAGGAGATGGTCCCGCTTTCCTTTGCGTACAAGATTTTGAAAAAGCTCTCCCGGGCTGGCCTTATCGAGGCGTCCCGGGGGGCGGACGGGGGATGCCGTCTGGTGGCCGACCTGGAAAAGGTCACGCTCTACGACTTGATAGAGGCCATGGGAGAGAATTGCCGCCTGAGCGGTTGCATGGCTTCCGATTCCACCTGCCCCTGGCGGCAGGCGCACGGCAACTGCACCGTCCATAACCATCTGTCAGAGATTCAGACCAGACTCAACGAGGAGCTGAAGGCCCATACTCTGGCGGCCATTCTGCGGGACCCGGTATAACGGTTCCTTTTACCCAAAAACTGGATAAAGTTTATCTAAAATATCAAAAAAGGAGGACGCAAGATGTTATTCCAGACTACCCCGGCGCACGAGGAACTGCGCGCCAAAATTCGCGCCTTTGCGGAGGAGGAAATCAAACCGATCGCCTTTATGCTGGACCAGGAGAACCGCTTCCCGGACGACGCCGTCCGAAAGCTGGGGGAGATGGGCCTGATGGGCATCCCCTATCCCAAGCAGTACGGCGGGGCCGGGCTGGACGCGCTGAGCTACGCCATCGCCGTGGAGGAGCTGGCCCGGGTGGACGGCGGGGCGGGGGTCATCCTGTCGGCCCATGTGTCCCTGGGTTCCTGGCCGATTTTCGCCTTCGGCACCGAGGAGCAAAAGCGCAAATATCTGGTGCCCCTGGCCAAGGGGGAGAAGATTGGGGCCTTCGGCCTGACCGAGCCCAACGCCGGCTCTGACGCCGGCGGCACCGAGACCACCGCCGTGGACAAGGGGGACCACTGGCTGCTCAACGGCGGCAAGATATTCATCACCAACGCCCCCAAGGCGGACACCTATGTGGTCTTTGCCGTCACCACCCCCGACATCGGGACCAAGGGAATCAGCGCCTTCATTGTGGAGAAGGGCTGGAAGGGATTTGAGTTCGGCGACCATTACGATAAAATGGGCATCCGCTCCTCCACCACCGCCGAGTTGATTTTCAGCGACGTGAAGGTGCCCAAGGAGAACCTGCTGGGCAAAGAGGGCGAGGGATTTAAGATTGCCATGGCCACCTTGGACGGCGGGCGAATCGGCATTGCCGCCCAGGCCCTGGGCATCGCCCAGGGGGCCTTTGAGGCGGCGCTGGAGTACTCCAAGGAGCGGGTCCAGTTCGGAAAGCCCATCGCCGCCCAGCAGTCCCTGGCCTTCAAGCTGGCCGACATGGCCACCAAGCTGCGCTGCGCCCGGTTCCTCATCTACTCCGCCGCCGAGCTGAAGGAGAACCACGCCCCCTACGGCATGGAGTCGGCCATGGCCAAGATGTATGCCTCCGACATCGCGCTGGAGGTCACCAACGACGCGCTGCAGATTCACGGCGGCACCGGCTTCCTGAAGGGCATGGATGTGGAGCGGATGTACCGGGACGCCAAGATTACCACCATTTACGAGGGCACCAACGAGATTCAGCGGGTGGTCATCGCCTCCCACCTGGTGGGGAAGATGCCCAGAGACGGCGGCTCCAGCCGCTCCGTGGCCAAAAAGCCCGCCCCCATCACCGGCGTGCGCAAGCGCCACATTTTCCGGGACGGGGAGGCCGCCGATAAGGTGGCCGCTCTGGTGGAGGCGCTGAAAAAGGACGGCCACGACTTTACCGTGGGCATCCCCATGGACACCCCCATCAACCAGGCCGAGCGGGTGGTCTCCGCCGGCAAGGGCATCGGGGAGAAAAAGAATATGAAGCTGGTGGAGAACCTGGCCCGGGCCGCCGGCGCGGCCATAGGGTCCTCCCGGCCGGTGGCCGAGACCCTCAAATACCTCCCCCTCAACCGCTATGTGGGGATGTCCGGCCAGAAGTTCACCGGCAACCTCTACATCGCCTGCGGCATCTCCGGGGCCACCCAGCATCTGAAGGGCATCAAGGACGCCTCCACCATCGTGGCCATCAATAAAAACGCCGGCGCGGCCATCTTCAAAAACTGCGACTACGGCATCGTGGGGGACGTCAATGAGATTTTGCCCCTGCTCACCGCCGCGCTGTACACCGGGGAGAAGCAGCCCGCCCCCCCGATGATTAAGATGAAGCGGCCCACCGTGCCCAAGCCCGAGCCCATCGGCAAGCGCTATGTCTGCGGCGGCTGCGGCTATGAGTACGTCCCCGAGGTGGGCGACGAGGAGGCGGATGTGGCCCCCGGCACCCTGTTTGAGGCCCTGCCCGAGGACTGGGTCTGCCCGGAGTGCGCCGAGGCGAAGGACCAGTTCATTCAGGCTTAAAAGCGAAAGGAGGAAGCGTTTATGTATTGCGTGCGTAAGGTCACAGACGATCTGTACTGGGTGGGGGCCAACGACCACCGGCTGCACCTGTTTGAGAACATCCACCCCATCCCCAGGGGGGTCAGCTACAACGCCTATCTGCTGCTGGACGAGCAGTCGGTCCTCTTTGACACGGTGGACTGGTCGGCCTACCGGCAGCTCCAGGCCAATCTGGACCACCTGCTCCAGGGGAAGGATTTGGACTGGCTGGTCATCAACCACATGGAGCCTGACCACGGGGCCAGCGTGGAGCAGATTCTCCGCCGCTACCCCAAGGTGAAGGTGATCTCCACCGAGAAGTCCTTCATGCTCATGCGCCAGTTTGGCTTCCACCCCGACGAGCACGAGTGCCGCATCGTAGCCGAGGGGGACACCCACTGCTTCGGCAGGCACACCGTGGCCTTTGTGGGGGCCCCCATGGTCCACTGGCCCGAGGCCATGGTCACCTTTGACACCACCAGCGGCGTGCTCTTTTCCGCGGACGCCTTCGGCTCCTTCATCGCCCTGGACGGCAAGCTCTTCGCCGACGAGGTCAACTTTGACCGCGACTGGATTGACGAGGCCCGCCGGTATCTCACCAACATCGTGGGCAAGTACGGCCCCCATATCCAGCTGCTGCTGGGCAAGGCCGGTGGAATCCTGGACCAGATTAAGTATATCTGTCCCCTCCACGGGCCGGTGTGGCGGAAGGATTTGGGCTATTTCGTGGAAAAGTACGACAAGTGGAGCCGCTATGAGCCCGAGGTGAAGGGCGTCATGATCGCCTATGCCTCCATGTACGGCAACACCGAGGCCGCCGCCCAGGCCCTGGCCGCCCGGCTGTGCGAGAAGGGCGTCTCCGATGTGGCCGTCTACGACGTGTCCAACACCCATGTGTCCTACCTGATTGCCGAGGCCTGGAAGTACAGCCATATCGTGCTGGCCAGCGTCACCTACAATCTGGGCATCTACCCGGTGATGAAGAGCTTTTTGGAGGATATGAAGGCCCTCAACCTGCAAAACCGCACCTTTGCCCTGAGTGAGAACGGCTCCTGGGCCTGCAAGTCCGGGGACCTGATGCAGAAGTTCATTGATGAGGAGCTGAAAAACATGACCGTCCTCAATGAGCGGCTGAGCATGGCCTCCTCCCTCCACGACGACAAGGCCGTGGAGCTGGACGCCCTGGCGGATGCCATTGTGGAGTCTGTCCGCGGCTGAGCAGGCCGTGTCGCCCCTCCCGTCTGATGTGAGAAGAACGCGCGCAGCGGGCGCCCCGAAGGGGCGCCCGCTGCGTCTGTCTCCGTCCGGGCAAGGGCGGGCTTGTCGGACATATTCCTCAATCGCCCAGGCAGACGACTTTGCCGTCTTTGACGATGATGACCTCTTCTGCGGTCCCCTCGTCAAAGATAACGGTGGGGTTGTACTGCACCATATCGATGTGGACGGTGGAACGGGCGGGCTGTCCATAGTAGAAGCCGTTGCCCATGGCGATGTGGCAGGTGCCCCGGGCCTTTTTCTCCTCCTCAAAGTCGCCGTTGAACATACAGGCGGGATTGAGGCCGATGCCAATCTCGGCGATATTGTCAGAATCCTTGACCTGGGCAATCTGCCGGCGAATCTCCTTGCAGATTTTGGCGTCGCCTCCCACGACCTCCACAATCCGTCCGCCCTCGATTTTTAGCTCCACAGGGATTGTGGGGCATCCATAGTAGCAGATAGGGCCGTCGATGACCAGCTTGCCGTGGGTGGTGCCGATAACGGGCCCCAGAGAGACCTCGCCGTCAGACCAGGCCATGGCGTCGCCCGGGTTGCGGGCAATGCCGCATTCGATGATGGGTTCCATCTGGTTCATCTCCATGTACAGGTCGGTGCCGGCCGGCGTGGTAATGTGGGCCATCTTGTGTCCGCGCCAGATGCTCTGGAGCCGCTCGCCGTCGGCATAGACGGCTTCATAGTCGGCCTGAGCGCCGCCCCGGGTGAAGTTGTCGATGTTCCGCAGGCAGATGGAGACCTCGCGCAGTTTTTTCTGGTTGATGAGCTCCTTCAGGTGGTTGTTGTAGATGGCCGCGCCGGAGGAGGTGGTCATCCCCACAAAGACGTCGCAGGCGTCCATCCCCAGCTCCAGGGACTTGGGGAAGATGGTGGCCTTGTCCTTGCCGCGGATTGGCATCATGTAAATTCCATACTCCGCCCCGCAGTTCAGGGCGGCGGCGGCCATTGCGTTGGCCATGCGCATATCGGTCTGAGGGTCGATGACAATCAGGACTTCCTCTCCGGGCTTGACGGCCATCAGATTGGATAGAATGTAGTTGGCGCGCTCGATGCATTCAATGATACGGTTGTCTTCCATGATGGGTAATCTCCTTTACCTTAAAAAGTTTTGGGGCTTGCCAGGCAGGGGTGAACGGAGGTCACCTGCTGGCCGCAAGGTCTGTCTTGATGAGCGAGGGGTCGTCAAATTTGCTGTGGTCCAGCTCGTGCTCCAGTTCCGAGATGCACACGGTGGCGACCAAGTCGCCCACGGAGTTGGTGGCGGTGTGGATTTGGTCCACAATTCGGTAGATTCCGGCCACCAGCGCGTACCCCTCCAGCGGCAGGCCCATCTGAGTCATCAGCGTCAGACTGATGACCAGTCCGATTTGCGGCGTGGCCGCGCAGCCGACGCTTAGGAAGGTGGCCTGCACGCAGAGGAGAATCTGCTGCTGCAAGCTCAGCTCGACGCCGTACAACTGGGCGGAGAAGAGAATCACAACGGCAAAGTACCCGCAAGTGCCGTTCATTTGAGCGGTACAGCCCAGCGGCAGGATGAAACTGGAGACGTCCCTGGGGGCGCCCATGCGGTTTGGGGCAATTTCCATGGATAGGGGCAGGGCGGCGGAGGAGGTGCAGGTGCTGAAGGCCACCAGCCAGGAGTCGAAGGCCTTCCGCCAGAACATAATGGGGCTGACGCGGCCGATGAGGCCCAACAGCAGGCTGTACACCACGACGCTTACGGTGATGGCGGTCAGATAATCGGTGATGATGAATTTCAGGACCGGGCCGAAAATCGCCACGCCGTATTTGGCCATGGTCACGGACATCAGGCCGAATACGCCAAACGGAATAATTCCGATGACCACGTCAACGATTTTGAACATGACCTGGGCCAGGTTGGAGACGATGTTGGCCAGCGGCTTGGCAGGCTCCCCAATGGCGATGATGGCAAATCCCATAAATAGAGCGAAGACGATAATGGGCATCATATCGCCGGAGTTCAGGGCGGCGAATGGATTTTCGGGAAACAGCGCCAAAACCGTCTCATACACGCCGGGCAGCTCGTTGACTGTGACTTCCTCCGCCGCCACGGCGCCCAGCTGCAGCCCGGCTCCGGGACGAATGAGGTTGACAAACACAAGGCCGATTCCAGCCGCGGCCATGCCGGTGGCCAAGAACCAGACGATGGTTTTGACTCCCACGCTGCGCAGCTTTTTGATGTCGCCCAGAGACAGCGCGGCGTCGATGATGCAGAAGAACACCAGCGGCACCACCACCATCTTAATCAGACGGATGAACAGGTCGCCTAAAAACTGCAAAAACGGCAGAACGTATTGGTTGATGATGGGATGTTCGACGCCGCCGAGAAAATTCAGCGCATAGCCGAAGATGATTCCGGCGAACAGCGCGATAAAGATTTTGACGAACAGCGGGATAGACCCTCTTGCTTTCTTCACATACACGCCTCCCTTATCTGGTTGGTTCACTTGTACAAGTTTGAACCAATTCTAATGAAAGGTGTTAGTGATATCAACTAATGTAATAAAAGCGGAATGGCGTATAGCGCCATGTTATAACCTTTGTCGAGATTGAAATACGGCCTCAGGGGCTGTCATATTCCGTTTGAAATGGCGTATTTCGTTTGGATGATAGGGATTGTGTTTTCACATGGAAAAGTGCTAACATAAAGAGGGAGAGTATAAAAATCCGGAGCGGACCGGGAGGCCCTGCTCCGGGCGCAGCGGGCGGGATTTGGGCAGAGGGGAGGCGCCAATGCTGAACGAAATCAGATATATTTATGCCGTGTATCAAGAGCGCAGCTTTACCAAGGCCGCGAAAAAGCTGTTTGTCTCTCAGCCGGCGCTGAGCAATATCGTCAAGAAGGCGGAGCAGGAAATCGGAAGTCCGATTTTTGACCGCAGCACCATCCCCCTGACCTTGACCAGGGAGGGGAAATTTTATATTGACACAATCAAGCGGATTTTACAGCTGGAAAAGAATCTGAACGACTATTTTCAGGACATCCAGTCCCTGAACAGGGGCAGCTTGTCCGTGGGGGGGTCCTCGTTCTTCTGTTCCTTTGTGCTCCCGGAGATGATAGGGAAGTTCCAGCGAACATATCCAAATGTCTCCATCGACCTGCAGGAGGGCAACCTGAATGAGCTGCGGGAGGCCGCGGAGAACGAAAAACTGGATATTTTTATCGAGACCGCGGTGAAAAAGGATGACCCCAAGATGCAGACCTTCTTCTACCGCTCGGAGACGATTATCCTGGCGGTCCCGATTGCCTATCCCATCAACAACAGGCTCCAGGCCTTCCGCTTGCCGGAGGAATCCCTGGATATGTACTGGGCCGGTTCCGTGCCGCCGGTGCCGCCGGTGCCACTGGAGGAGTTCTCCGACATCTCCTTTGTCATGCTGAAAAAGGAGGGGAACGACCTGGGGGTGCGCGGCACCGCCATGTGCAGGGAGGCGGGCTTTGACCCCAAGGTGGCCCTGTCAACCGACCAGGTTCTGACTGCGGCCAACATCGCGGCCCAGGGAATCGGGGCGGCCTTCCTCCGGGGGGACCTGTTTCGCTATTCCCCCATCCAGGACCGGTTTTGCCTCTATGCCCTTGGAAGCAAACTCTCCCGGCGGGACATCTTCTTTGCCACCAAGAAGGGGCGGTATCTCAATAACGCCATGAGGACCTTCCTGACCGTCGCGGGCGCCGCCCCTCCCGCCGCTGGCCCAAAGGCCGGCGCGCTCTGAGCGGAAGCCGCGGGCGGGCAATCCGTGTCTGGACGCGGGAGCATGAGAAACAGCGGGCGCCCCAAAGGGCGCCCGCTGTTGCGGTCAGAGGGGAGCGTGCCGGGGCAATGCCCGCTCAGGGCGCCGGCCGGTCCGGAGCCTCCGGCTGGGACGGGACGCTCTGCGCCAGGCGGACCAATTCGCTCATCTCCCGGGTATGCCACTTCTCCTTGTGAGAAAAAATCTGCCGGTAGAGGGTGAGGTGGAAATCGCTTACGCGCACCACGCAAAGCCGGTTCCGGCGCACGCTCTGCTCCACCGCGTACCAGGGCAGAAAGGAGATTCCGGTGCCGTTCTCCAGCATTTTGATGATAAAGGAGGTGTCGCTGCACTCTAAAAAAGGGGTGAGGACGATTTCCCGGGAGGCCAGGAAGCGGTCCAGAACCCGGCGGTAGTTGGCGTTGCGCTCCGTCAGATAGAAGGGCCGGTCCAGCAGGTGCTCCATCCGCAGGCCGGGGATGCGGTTCAGCTCTCCGGCCAGGGCGGGGGAGGCGACAAACACCACCTGTTCCCGCTGCTCCATCAGCTTGCGCCATTTGTTGTTGTACTGGGGTTCGTCCAGAATGTAGATGAGGTCCAGCTCGCCCCGCTCCATGCGCTCGATGAGGGCCTCCGGCTCGCCGGTGGTGACGCGGATGACCACCTGGGGGTGCTCCTGCCAGTACAGCCGCAGGACCTCGGGCAGCTTGAAAAAACACAGGGATTCGATGGAGCCGATGTGCAGCGTCCCGTGCAGGTCCCCGCTGTCGGCGACGGAGAGCCTGGCCTTGTTCACCTCGTTGAGCACCTCATAGGCCCGCTCCAAAAACTTTGTGCCCGGGGCGGTCAGGGTGACGCGCTTTCCCATGCGGTCAAACAGGCGGGTGTGCAATTCTTCCTCCAGCTGCTGGACTTGTACCGTCACGGCGGACTGGGAGTAGCCCAGGCTCTCCGCCGCCCGGGAGAAGCTTTTGAATTGAGCGACCCGGATGAACGAGTTAATTTGGCGCAGTTCCACAGCGACGCCCCCTGCCGAAAATGGATTAATTTTTTAAATGAATAAAATTAGAATTATGAATTTGACTTATGATTATAATCAGAATATATTAAAATCAGTGGGAAGTCAAGGAGAATTTGAGCAAAATAACAAGGAGGTTGTGTCGACCATGGAAAAAAGAGCATTCAAACTCGGACTGCTCCCCAAGCTTATCATTGCCATCATCGTTGGTATCCTGTTTGGACAGTTCCTGCCGGAGTGGTTCTGCCGGGCGGTGGTGACGGCGTCCAATATCTTCAGCACATTCTTGTCCTTTATCATCCCGCTGATGATTTTGGCCTATGTGACCATGGGGATTGCCAATCTGAAGAACGGGGCGGGCAAGCTGCTGGTCATCACCGTCTGCATCGCCTATTTTTCCACCCTGGTGGCGGGGTCCTCCTCCTACCTGGTGGCGGTCAACCTGTTCCCCAGCTTTATGAGCGCGGACGCCTTGGAGCAGATTGCCGCCACGGCGGGCAACTCGCTGGAGGCCTATTTCAGCATCGACATCCCGCCCCTGCTGGACACCCTGGCCGCGGTGGTGCTGGCCTTTGTGCTTGGGCTGTGCCTGTCCACCCTGCGGGGCAAGACCATCGGGGATACGCTGTATAACAGCATGAGCGACTTCTCCGGCGTCATCGACCAGGTGCTCCACTCGGTGATCATCCCCCTGCTGCCCCTGTATATCTGCGGCACCTTTACCAACATGACCAAGTCGGGCCAGACCTTCGCCATTCTGGGCATCCTGTGGAAGGTGTTCCTGGTGGTCATCCTGATGCACCTGATTTGCATCCTGGTGCAGTTCCTGGTCGCCGGAGCAATCAGCGGAAAGAACCCCTTCGCCCTGCTGAAAAACCAGATTCCCGGCTACACCACGGCCCTGGGCACCCAGTCCTCCGCCGCCACCATTCCGGTGAACCTGCAGTGCGCCGCCGCCGATGGAATCTCAGAGGAGATTCGCAACTTCGTGGTGCCCCTGTGCGCCAACATCCATATGGCCGGCTCCATGATTACCATCACCGCCTGCGCCACCGCCGTCTGCCTGATGAATCAGCTGCCCGTCAGCCTGGCCACGGTGATTCCCTTCATCCTGACCCTGGGCGTGGCCATGGTGGCCTCTCCCGGCGCCCCTGGCGGCTCCATCATGACCGCGCTGCCCTTCCTGTATATGATTTTCGGGGTGGAGGCCGGCGACCCCAGCGGCCCCATCTGCGCCATCATGGTGGCCCTCTACATCACCCAGGACTCCTTCGGCACCGCCTGCAACGTGTCCGGGGACAACGCCATCGGTGTGATTGTGGAGACCATCTATCAGAAATTCATCAAGAAGACTCCGGCCAATGCCTGACGGCGGCCTGGAGCGGGGAGGAGAGGACCCATGCCCTATATCAGCGTGTTTGATGTGATTGGCCCCAATATGATAGGGCCGTCCAGCTCTCACACGGCGGGCGCGGCGGTGATCGCGTTCCTGGCCCAGAAGATGATTGCGCCGCCGCTGAAGCGGGTGGACTTTACCCTGTACGGTTCCTTTGCCAAGACCTACCGGGGCCACGGCACCGACCGGGCCCTGTTAGGGGGCATCATGGGCTTTGGCACGGATGATTTGCGCATCCGGGACTCCTTCCGCATTGCCGGGGAGCGGGAGCTGGCCTACAGCTTTACCCCCGACGAGACCGCCACGGACCTGCATCCGAACACGGTGGACGTCCGGATGGAGAACGCCGCCGGCCAGGTGATGACCGTGCGGGGGGAATCTCTGGGGGGCGGCAAGGTGCGCATCTCCGAGATTAACGGCGTGTCCGTGGAATTTACCGGGCAGTACAGCACCGCCATCGTGGTCCAACAGGACAAGCCCGGCGTGGTGGCCCATATCACTAAAGTGCTCAGCGACCGGGACGTCAACATCGCTTTTATGCGCCTGTTCCGGGAGGAGAAGGGGCACACCGCCTATACCATCGTGGAATCCGACGGCCATCTCCCCAAGGGGATTTCCGAGCCGCTGCGGAACAATCCCAACGTGTACGACGTGATGATTATCGAGCCGTAAGGGAGGGGAGAGAGGATGACGGATTTCAAATCGGCCGCCGAACTGCTGGAGCTGTGCCGGCAGGAGCAGTGCCCCATTTCCGAGATTATGCGCCGGCGGGAGTGCCAGCTGGGCGAGATGACCCGGGATATGGCGGACCACCGGATGGCCCGCGCCCTGGAGATTATGCGGGATTCGGCCTCCCGCCCCCTCAAGTCCCCCGGGACTTCCATGGGCGGACTGATTGGGGGAGAGGCCAAGAAGCTCTCCGCCCACGCCGCGAAAGGAAAGGCCATTTGCGGCGGCGTGCTGAGCAGGGCCATGATGTACGCCGCGGCGGTGCTGGAGGTCAACGCCTCCATGGGCCTTATCGTGGCGGCCCCCACCGCCGGGTCCTCCGGGGTGGTGCCGGGCTTGCTTCTGGCTCTGCGGGACCGGTATAACATCTCTGACGAGCGGCTGGTGGACGCGCTGTTCAACGCCGGGGCCGTGGGCTATCTGGCCATGCGCAACGCCACCGTGGCCGGGGCCGTGGGCGGCTGTCAGGCGGAGGTGGGGGTGGCGGCCGCCATGGCGGCTTCTGCCGCCGTGGAACTGTTGGGCGGCGCCCCGGAGCAGTGCCTGGACGCGGCCTCTACCGTGCTGATGAATATGCTGGGTCTGGTGTGCGACCCGGTGGGCGGGCTGGTGGAATACCCCTGCCAGAACCGGAACATCGCCGGCGTGGCCAACGCGCTGGCCGCCGCCGAGCTGGCCCTGAGCGGGGTCAGCCAGCTGATTCCCTTCGACGAGATGCTGGAGACCATGTACGCGGTGGGCCGGCGCCTGCCCATCGAGCTGCGGGAGACCGCGCTGGGCGGCTGCGCGGCCACCCCCTCTGCCTGCCAGAGGTGCGGCGGCTGCGGCTGACCGCGATAGATAAGTCAAGCCCACCGGCCTGGCCGGTGGGCTTGACTTATTCAGAAGGATACCGCTATGACGAAACCTCGTGACCTCATCCCCGGCCTTATCCGCTTCCGGCGCGGATAGGGCCTTTTTTTGGTAAAAAGAGTGTGGCGCGGCGGAAAATATCATGGTATAATAGCCTTAGAGCGGCTATTATACTTAGATTTCAGCCCTTTTTCTCGCCCCTGCCGGGGCAACCGAAAAAGATGGCATATGATACCATTCCGGCTTTGCCGTTATGGTATAATATCCATAGACGATCCGCGGGGGACGCCTGCGGGCGGCGGAGTTTTTCCATTTCCAAAGGATATCAGGCACAAAGGCCATGGCCTCTGTGCCGCATGGGTCCCCATGCGGCAAGGAAGTTTCGCACCTGGAGAGGAACGGGACATCGAAAAAAGGAGGCGCGTGATGAAACAACGATTTTTGAGCATCTGCACGGCCCTGTGCCTGTGCCTGACCCTGCTGCCCACGGCGGCCTGGGCCGCCGGCGGAGACACTGCCGGCGGCGACGTTACCTTGCCGCCCGGGGGCGACGGCACTGTCGGCGAGCCCAACCCCGGCAGCGGCGACGGCGACGGCGGCTCCGCGGATGACAGACAAGTGTCCGACTGGGGGGGGACTGATAGCCGCGATTAAAGAAGAGGGTGTCAACAGCATCACACTGGAGAAAGATGTGACCCGCGGGGAAGGCGGGGAAGACGAGGAAAGCGATACCGCCATCACCATTTCCAGCGGCAAAGACCTGACCATCGACCTGCACGGCCACACGCTGAATGGTGGCGGCCTCGGCAGGGTGATCACTGTTGAGGACGGCGGCAAGCTGACCATT
>CASECK010000085.1 GCA_949286295.1 uncultured bacterium
GATTATCATCCTGCTGTTTATTTTCGCCGCGGAAATTTTGGGGGAGATTCGCTCCTTTTACACCACCTTCCAGGGCTGGGACACCATTTTGCATACCTTAAACGGCTTTTTGTGCGCCGCCATCGGCTTTGCCCTGGTGGATATGCTCAACCGCAATGAGCGCTTCTCCCTGTCCCTGTCCCCGGTGTTCATGGCCATTGTGGCCTTCTGCTTCTCCATGACCATCGGCGTGCTGTGGGAGTTTTTCGAGTTTGGCATGGACCAGCTGTTTTTGCTGGATATGCAGAAGGACACGGTGGTGAAAAACATCGCCTCGGTGATGCTGGACCCCGCTGGGCTGAACCACCCGGTGGCCATCCGGGACATCGCCGACGTGGTGGTGATCACCGCCGGCGGAGAGGAGATTCCCCTGGGCCTGGGCGGCTACCTGGACATCGGAATCGCGGACACCATGAAGGACCTGTTCGTCAATTTCGTGGGCGCGGTGGTCTTCTCCTTCATCGGCTACTTCTATGTGAAAAGCCGGGGGAAGGGCCGCTTTGCCAGCCTGTTCATCCCCCGGGTGGTGGAAATTCAGCCCGAGGACCTGCCCGCCTGTCCGCCCGGAGCGGAGGAGAGCGGGCAATCAGGCGGACCAGAGGGGGAATAAAAGCGGGCCGGGCGGTCCATGCTAAGACCATCCTAAGGAAAAGGAGGGTTTTCACATGGACCAGAGATCCTGCAACGCCAGCATCAAGTGCACCGTGGACACCTGCGCCTACCACAACGGCCCCCAGAACTGCTGCTCCCTGCAGTCCATCCAGGTGGGCTGCTGCGACAGCGCGCCCACCAAGTGTGAGGGCACCGAGTGCGCCTCGTTCAAACTGGGCGGCGCCCGGTAAATCCAAAGACGCCCGCGGGACTTGGAAGAGTCCCGCGGGCGTCTTTTTGTTTGTCGGAAGGCGGCCGCGCTCAGTCCACGTGCAGGCCGTAAAACCCCACCAGGGCCATGGCCATCAGACCGGCGGTGATGAACTGGATGGGCAGGCCCCGGAAGGGGCGGGGGCAGCGCTCCAGGTCCACCTCGGTCTGAAGGCTGGCGAAGCTGGCCATGGCCAGAGTGACGCCGATTCCGCCGCACAGGGCGAATATCAGGCAGGAGGCCAGGCTGTAACTGCGCTGGGTCACCAGCAGGGCGGTGCCCAGAGCGGCGCAGTTGGTGGAGATGGAGGCCAGATTTTCGTCCACCCGGCGGGACAGCTCGGGCACGCAGGCGCGAAAGAACCGCCGCAGGGCGGCCACCAGCCCGGGGATGAGCAGGGCGAAGGCCAGCACCCGGAAGTACTGCCAGTTTAACGGGAGAAGAATCCACCGGTCCAGCAGCCAGGCGCACAGTCCCCCCAGGACCATCACCAGGGTCAGGCAAAAGCCGGTGCGCAGGGCCTGCCTGGGCTGGCGGAAGGACGGAAGATGGGTGCCGACGCCCAAGCTGCTGACCAGGACCATGTTTTCCGACAGCAGGGCGGCCAGGGCCACGCCGGCCAGTTCCAGGGCGGGTGTCATAGGGCGGGCCTCCTTTCAGGGCGGGAGAATTTACAGGTCGCTGTCCACATAGCTGACCTCCCCTTCGGTATCCAGATTGGCCACGATGGCCAGCGCCCGGTTGACTCCGGCGGTGATGGCCTTGGAGGTGGCGGTGGCGCCGGTGACGGTGTCCACCGCGTTGTCGCCGGAGGTGCGCAGGGTGCCCGAGCGGCCGGTGTAGCGGCTCAGAGCGCCGGGGGTCATGGCCTTGGTGCCCACCCGGTTGGTCTCCCGGTGGCTGGTGACCGCCACGCCGGTGACCTCGCCGTCGGTGCTCACTCCCACCACCATGGTGATGGGACCGGCAAAGCCCTGGCTTTGGACCTCCACGCAGTAGCCCACCAGCCGCCCCTGGTTGGTGTACCCGGCGGTGATAGACAGCGCGCCGTTGGCCCGGTAGGGGGTCTCGGAGCTGGTGTCCGCCTGGGGCATGACCTGGGAGAGCAGCTCCTGCTGCTGCCTGGTCTGGGTGCGGGCGGTGGCCAAGTCGGTGGCCGCGTGGACGGCGAAGATGGCCGCGCCGGCGGCGGCGAATACAGCGGCCAGGGGGAGCATATTTTTCACCTGGGCGCGCAGGGGGTCCAGAATGGCCTCGCCGGGGGCCATGCCGCTGCGCAGGCCGAGCAGGCGCAGGTTGAGCTTGGGGGGGACGAACTTAATCTCCGCCAGGCTGGAGCGCAGCCGGGCGGCCATGGCCCGGGTGACGGCGAAATTGCCCACCCCGAACCGGCGGGGCAGGCCCATCCGGTCCAGCAGCCACACCAGGCAGTTCATGGTGAGGATGGACCAGCCCACCCCCTCGGGGTAGGAGCCGTGGTAGCGCAGCAGCATGGTCAGCAGGCCGCAGCCCACCCCGAACATCAGCTGCCCTCTGGGGGTGACGGGGGTGGTGGCCGGGTCATTGGCGAAAAAGACCGCCCCCATGAGCAGCCCGCCGCCCAGCAGCTGATAGGCGGTCCAGGCGAAGGGGTTGACCCCGGCGGGGTAGAAGACAAAAGCCAGGACGGCGGCGGTGCCCAGATAGGACAGGGTGACCCGGGGGGAGACGACCCGCCGCATTACCAGATAGACAAAGCCCAGCAGCAGGGCAAAGGCGGAGACCTCGCCCATGCATCCCCCCCGCTGGCCCAGGAACATTATCCCCAGGTCCTGGGCGGGCAGCAGCCGGTCGTGGAGGGCGGCCATGGGGGTGGGGGCGGACACCGCGTCGGTCTCAAACAGAGACAGCCGCTGGAGGGGCTGGACCCAGGTGGTCATCAGAATAGGCAGGGTGGCGGCCAGCATCCGGCCGGCCAGGGCGGGGTTCATAAAATTCTTGCCCAGCCCGCCGTAGAACTGCTTGACCACGATGACGCCGAAAGCGCCCCCCAGCACCGGCACCCAGTAGGGGGTGGTGACGGGCAGGCTCAGGGCCAGCAGCAGCCCGGTGACGCAGGCGGACAGGTCGGGCAGGGTGTTGCTCTGGTGGGTAAGCCGGCGGTAGCCCCACTCGGCCAGCGCGCAGGAGAACACCGACACCGCGCAGAGCCCCAGCACCCGGACGCCGAAGAAGAACACGGCCATGGCGGCGGTGGGGACCAGGGCCACCATCACGTCCATCATCATGGCGGTGGTGGTGGCGCTCTGCCGCAGCTGGGGGGTGAGATGGACGGGGACGGGACGTCCGCTCATGCCTCAGCCCCCCTCTCCGCCAGAGCCCTCCGGGCGCTGGCCACAATCTCGGTCAGGGGGAGCTGGGCCGGACAGATAAACGAGCAGCAGCCGCAGGACTGGCAGTCCTCGGTGCGCAGGCGCTCCAGCCGGCGCCAGTCCTGCTGAGTCAGGGCCTGCCGGATGAAGGTGGGGGCCAGATGCATAGGGCAGCCGGCCACGCATTTGCCGCACCGGATGCACACGCCGCCCGGCCCCTCCTCCCGGCGCTCGGCCCCGGTGAGGCAGACCAGGCTGTTGGTGCTCTTGATGACCGGGGCGTCCAGACTGTCCAGGGCCACCCCCATCATGGGGCCGCCGGTGACAGTCAGGTCTGGCGGTTCCCGCAGGCCGCCGCAGGCCTCCAGCAGGAGCTTCAGGGGGGTGCCCACAGGGACCCAGAGGTTCCGGGGGCGGGTGACCGCCCCGCCGGTGACGGTGACCGCCCGGTGAGTCAGCGGGGAGCCCCGGAACACCGCGTCCTGAATGGCGTAGACGGTGGCCACATTGAACACCACGCATTTCACGTCCAGCGGGGTGCCGCCGGGAGGCACCTCCCGGCCGGTGACCGTCTGGACAATCTGCTTTTCGGCCCCCAGGGGATAGCGGGTGCGCACCGTGCACAGGCGCACCGGGCCGCCCCTGCGGCGCAGGCGCCGCTCCAGGGACTCTACGGCATTGAGCTTATCCCCCTCGGTGACCAGGACCACCCGGGTGGCCCCCAGGCAGCGGGACAGGAGGGGGGCCGCCCGCAGGATGTGGTTGGCCCGCTCCAGCAGCAGCCGGTGGTCGGCGGTGACATAGGGCTCGCACTCGGCGGCGTTGAGGATAACGGTATCCACCCGCCCGGCGGCCCGGTCCAGCTTCTCCCAGGTGGGGAAGCAGCCGCCCCCCATGCCCACGACGCCGGCCTGCCGCACCCGGTCCACCAGCACACCGAGGGTGACCTCCCGCTCGTTGAGCGGCTGGGGCCACTGCTCCCAGGGGGTGTCCTGTCCGTCGCTGTCAATGACCACGGCGGGGGCCAGGCCGCCCCAGGGGTGGGGGCGCTCCTCGATTCCCCGGACCCGCCCGGAGACGCTGGCGTGAGCGGCGGCGCCCCCCTCGCTGCCCCAAGCGGCCACCGGCTGGCCCATGGCCACATGGTCCCCGGCCTTGACCAGGGGGACGCTGGTTCCCCCGGCGCACATATCCAGCGGGATGACCACCTGACTGGGGCCGGGGGAGAGCTTATGCAGGGGCTTGCGCCGGGTGTTCTCTTTTCTGGTGGGGGGGAACACCCCGCCGAAGAAGGAGTGGGTCATACCAAAAAAACCTCCCGTATTTTGCCCGCCGGAGCTGCGGCGGACAAAATCCGTGCTGAATCTCTACATTGACACAGGATATATCATAATCCAAGGGGACGGTTCTGTCCAGAGTATTCATAAAAAATTCATATCCGGCGGTCCCCGGGGGCGCGCCGGATGTCCGCCCGGGGGAATGCCGCCGGCCTCTCCCCGGCGCGGCGCGAATAGAAAAGCGCGCCATGGAAAAAGCGGACAAAAAACCCTTTTTTCTGGTTGAAAAATTTGGAAGCTGTGCTATAATTTTTTCAACGCAGTACTGCAATACGGCATCAAATATCAACAGGAGGGACGATCTATCATGAAAAAGTCATTGCGCCGTATATTGTCCACCGCTCTGGCGGCTGTGCTGATGTCCGGTATGTGCCTGACCGCCTCGGCCTTCACTTACCCCTCGTCCTATTGGCCCCTGCACAACCAGTGGGAGGCCATCTCCGGCGGGAGCGATACCGACGCCATCCTGGCCGTGGCCCAGCAGACCTATGACCTGCTGATGCCCCTGGGCCTGAGCCAGGATGTGTGCTGGAACCTGGAGCCCAAGTGCGCCAAGGCGTCCTGGATTTGCGAGAACAAGGGAGACCTGGACGGGGCCATCACCTGGCTGGAGCGGCAGCTGAGCTTTGCCCAGTGGCTGCACGACAACGGCTACGGCTATGACGACACGCTGCTGGACGGAAATGCCCGGCTGGAGTACCTCCGGGCGGCTAAGACGCCGAAGATTTACGCCCAGAGCGATACGGACCCCTCCCCTTACAGGGTGGGTCCCGCCACCGGCACCTGGTACGGCACCGCGCTGGGCCATGAGCAGCCCGGCGAGTCCGCCGTGCTGATGTATGTGGACTTCCAGGACGGCCACTCGGTGGAGTACTGGATCGACTACTACCTGGGGACCTCGGACAACTTCCGGCAGGCCGCCGACGGCGGGGTCATTGAGCTGGCCTGGAACTTCTCCCCCGAGGGCACCGCCGGCTGCCAGAAGGTCCTGTCCGCCGGCAGCTATATCAGCGAGGGCGTCCGGGCCATGGGCGAGCTGGACGCCACCATCCTGCTGCGGCCCGGCGCCGAGATGAACAACTGGAGCGACTGCGACCCGGCCACCTACATTCAGGCCTACCGCAAGATTGCCGACGCCGCCCGGCAGTACAGCAATATCCAGATGGTCTTCTCCCCGGACAACATCAGCAACCGCAACCGGACCATCGCCGACTTCTACCCCGGCGACCAGTATGTGGACTGGGTGGGGATGTCCACCTATCAGAACAGCAACTACAACGACCTCAACGGCAATCCCCAGAGCTACACCCTCTCCGCCGCCCCGGGCAGCAACGCCTACTACGGCACCGGCCTGTACGACTACGACCCCATGATGGTCATCAAGCCCATCATCGACCTGGCCAAGGCCCACAACAAACCCGTCATGGTCAGCGAGTGCGGCTTTGCCTACCGCAACAACTACACCGGCGCCGACCAGACCTCCTACGCCCTGGAGCAGATGACCAAGTTCTACTCCTATATCAACATGGTCTACCCCCAGGTGAAGGCCGTGTTCTACTTTGACGCCACCCTCAGCGGAGGCCAGTACTCCTACGCCCTCAACGGGAACTCCTCTGTGGCCGCCAACTACCGCAGCGTGGTGGAGGACAACGGGGCCTTCCTGGCCCAGGGGCAGCGCTCCGCCGTCAACTGGGAGGAGCTGTCCCAGACCCGGCTGACCGGCGCGGACCCGCTGCGCCTGGCCGCCTATGTGAGCTTCCCCGGGGTGAAGAGCGCCACCGTGGAGTACTATGTGGACGGACAGCTGGTCCACACCAGCAGCCAGGTCCCCTACTACTACGAGCTGGACACCGCCGCGCTGGGCGGCGGGGAGCACAAGATTCACGTGGTGGCCACCGGCAACCAGTTCCGGCAGCAGAGCGCCGCTTATACCCTGACCGTCCCAGGCGCCGCCCAGCCAGAGCCTGAGCCGGAACCCTCCGGAACCGGTTTTACCGATGTGGCCGGTGACGCCTGGTACGCCGATTCCGTGGCCTGGGCGGTGGAGAACGGAATCACCGCCGGCACCACCCCCACCACCTTTGGCCCGGACGACACCTGTACCCGCAGCCAGATTATCACCTTCCTTTACGCCGCCGCGGGCAAGCCCGCCGGGGCGGGAGAGAACCCCTTCGGGGATGTGAAGCAGGGGGACTGGTTCTATGACGCCACCGCCTGGGCTGCCGCCAACGGAGTGGAGGACGGGGACTCCTTCGCGCCCGGCGCCCCCTGCACCCGGGCCATGGCCATGGAGTTTATCTGGCGGGCCCTGGGCTGCCCCGAGGCCGCGGTGAGCGATAACCCCTTCACCGATGTGGCCCAGGACGCCGTCTACCGGGACGCGGTGCTGTGGGCCCTGGGCGAGGGGGTCACCTCTGGCGTCAGCGACACCACCTTCGGCTCGGACAACACCTGCACCCGCAGCCAGATTGTGACCTTCCTGTACCAGGCCTTTGCCTGAGATAGAGCATAAAAACAACGCCGTCAATCTGACGGCGTTGTTTTTTACCAGGTCCGGCCGGCCGGGGCCGGATTGCGGGGGATTCCCAGCTGGACCGCGTACCGGCCCAGCTCCCCCCAGGGCAGCAGGAAGGTGTGCACCCCCGCGCGTCCGGCTACCTCCACCTTCCGCCGCAGGGTGTCCCCGTCGTCGAACAGGACGAAGTGGGCGCCGCTGTCCCGGCTCATGTAGGTGAAATACCGGGCGCACAGGTCCCCGGAGAAGAACACCGAGGGGGACAGCCTGGCCATCAGGGCCTCCAGCTGTTCAGAGGACAGGGGCTGTCCGCTGCCGGTGGGGGAGGGGAGGAAGAAATCCTCCGCCGTCTTTTCCAGGGCCAGGACCACCCGGCCGGCCCCGAAGCGCTCCCCCGCCTCCTCCAGCCGCCGGATGAGGGAGCCGCCGGACAGGGCGGAGGACACCATCACCCGGGCGTGGGCGGCGCAGTGGCCGTATTTTTCGGGCACAAAGAGACTCCAGCCCCGGGCGTTGAACTGCTCGTCCAGCTGGGCGGCCACCTGTTCCTGGGGCGGCAGGCGGCTGTCAAAGTCCAGAACGGCGCCGGAGAATCCCCGGGCGTGGCACTCCCGCACAATCTCCTGACAGACGGGGGCGGTCCGGCCCAGGCCGTCAAAGCCCTCGTCGCCCACCACCATCAGCCCGCCCCTGGGCAGGGCGGCGTTGTCCGCCCGGTACAGGTGGGGTCCGGGTCCCAGCCGGTAGGCCAGCAGGGCTGGGATGGCCCGCCAGCTGTGCAGCGCGGGCAGCTGGCGGGCGGTCAGCATGGCGATAAAGGTATCTTGAGTGTGCGGCATAAGCGGCGCCCCCTTGTCCAAAAATTTATCCTGTGATATACTCAAGCAGTCCGCGGACCGCAGGAGCTATGGTTCAGCCTATGCGCGGCGGCGGGCAGATAGAACGACAGACAAGGAGGACGCCCCATGTCCTTTTCGCCCATCCCCCGGGGGGTCTATGACACGGTGGAGCAGATTAGCCCCCAGGCGCTGGCCCGGCGGGGAATCCGGTTGGTGCTGGCCGACCTGGACAACACCCTGGCCCCCTACCGGCAGACGGAGCCGCCGGCCCAGGCGAGGGCCTGGAAAGCGGCGCTGGAGGAAGAGAAGATACAGCTGTTTCTGCTGTCCAACAGCCGCAAGCCCGGCCGGGTCCGGGCCTTTGCGGAGCGGCTGGGCGTGCCCTATCAGGGGCGCTCCGGCAAGCCGGGGCGGGCGGGTTATCTCCGGGCCATGGAGCGCATGGGATGCCGCCCGGAGGAGACTGTGATGGTGGGAGATCAGATTTTCACCGATACCCTGGGGGCCAACCGGGCCGGGGTGACCCCTCTGCTGGTCCGGCCCATCCGCCTGGCCGGCAATCCGGGGCGGTATCTCCGCTACGCGGCGGAGACCCCCTTCCGCCTGCTGGGCGGGAGGAGGCCCTTCCTGTGAGCGCGCGGTTTGGCCCGGCGGGCAATTCCGACAGCTTCTCCAGGGTCCACCGCTCCTCGCTGGCCGCGCCGGCGTGGGTGGCGGAGATGGGGCTGGACTGCTACGAGTACCAGTGCGGCAAGGGCGTCCATGTGGGGGAGCAGACCGCGGCCCGGCTGGGAGAGAACGCCAAGGCGGCGGGAATCTCCCTGTCCCTCCACGCCCCCTATTTTATCAACCTGGCCAACCCGGACCGGGAGGCCCTGCAAAAGACCATCGGCTACATTACCGCGGCCTGCGCGGCGGCCTGCCAGATGGGGGCCGGGCGGGTGGTCATTCACTCCGGGGCGCTGATGAAACGCACCCGACGCCAGGCCTTGGACACCGCCCTGCGCTCCCTGCGGGAGGTGCTGGCCGCCTGCGACGGCCAGGGCTATGGGCACATCGCCCTGTGTCCCGAGACGATGGGCAAGATAAACCAGCTGGGGAACCTGGACGAGGTGCTGGAGCTGTGTACCCTGGACGAGCGCCTGGTGCCCTGCATCGACTTTGGCCACCTGTACGCCCGCTCCCTGGGGACTGACCAGGGCGGGGAGGCCTGCGCCCGGATGCTGGACCGGGTGGAGCAGATGCTGGGCCGGGAGCGGGCCAGCCGGTTTCACAGCCACTTCTCCCACATCGAGTTTACCCCCGGCGGGGGCGAGAAGTGCCACCGTACCTTTGCCGGCGACGGCGGCTATGGGCCGGACTGGGCCCCCCTGGCCGCCGAGGTGGCCCGCCGGGGCTGGAGCCCCACCTTCATCTGCGAGAGCGCCGGGACCCAGGCGGAGGACGCGCTGGAGATGAAGAGAATCTATCAGGCGTGCCTGGGGGAAAGGTGAAGGGCGCTGGAGCAGGGGCCCCATCGAAGATGGGGCGGCGCTTTTGCGCCGGACATTCGCAGCCGCGCAGCGGCGGAGCATGGCGCAGGGGCGGCTGTGCCGCCCCGAGCATAACAAGCAGGGGTCCCCATCTGATGGGACATCAGATGGGGCAGCGCCGGGACCCAGGCGGAGGACGCGCTGGAGAGGAAGGGAATCTATCAGGCGTGCCTGGGGGGAACGTGAAGGGCGCTGGAGCAGGGGCCCCATCGAAGATGG
>CASECK010000086.1 GCA_949286295.1 uncultured bacterium
CTGTATGACACCCTCCACGAGGCCATTTATCAGGAGCAGGAGGTCTATGTGCTGCTGGCGGCGGTCAAGCTGGTGGCGGTGAACACGGTGCGGGCCTACCCCCACTATTTGGGCGTGTTTTTTCTGCTGGAATCCTTCGAGCACCTGAAGCTGCCCCACCGAATCATCATGTCCATCGTCACCGTGTCGGTGGCCATCCCGGGGGTCTATCTGCTCATTGAGCGGATTCACGGTATCCACTATGACTTCGGCATCCCGGCCATCGCCATGATTCTCATCCTGGTGGTCATGGCCAAGGTGAACTTCAGCTTTGTGGGGATGATGAAAAAGACGGTGATGGTGGCCATGTTCATCACTTCCCTGCAGTTTCTGGACATGATGCCGGCCCTGTGGCGGTTTCCCTTCGGACGGGGGGAGAGCTCGCTGGACATCAAGCTGGTCAGCGGTTTTCTGCAGGCCGACAGCTTCTTGCAGCTGATGTCCACGGTATTTTTCACCCTGTTCTTCTTCACCACCGTGCTGCTGTTTTTGCTGATTCTGGACGAGAACAACATCCGGCGCATCAGCGACCAGAAGGAGCTCAACGAGCAGATGCTGATGCAGGCCCGGATGCGGGAGCTGGAGAACCGGACAGATATGGAGCTGAAGTACCTGGTCCACGACTTAAAGTCGCCTCTGACCAGTATGCAGGCGCTGGTCGGGGTGGTCAAGATGTCCCAGGGAGAGGACGGCGCCCGCAGCACCGTGGAGCGGGAGTATCTGGAGAAGATTGAGGCCTCCATCGAGCGGATGAGCGGCATGATATCCGAGATACTCCACAGCACCCGGAGCAGCCCGGTCACCGCCCGGGAGATGCTCAGCGGGGTGATGGCCCAAATATCCGGGGCGGAGTATGTGGATTTGGTGCATCCGGAAAATCACGCCCCGGAGGCCATGGCCCGGGTCAACAAAATCCGTTTTTCCCGGGCGCTCATCAATCTGGTGGAGAACGCCGCATACGCGGTGCGCCGCCCCGGCGGGGACATCCGGCTCATCGTGGAGGAGGTGGAGGGCCCCGGAGGGCGGGAGGTCTGCTTCCGGGTCCGGGACAACGGCAGCGGCATCCGCCGGGAGATTCAGGATAAAATCTGGGAGAAGGGGTACTCCGGCCGGGACTCCAGCGGGTTTGGCCTGAATTTTGTAGAGGAAGTGGTGCGCCAGAGCGGCGGCCATATCACACTGAACAGCGAGACGGGCAGGGGCACGGAGTTCTCCGTGTTTTTGCCCCGGCTGGAGGAGGAAGTGGAGGATGAATGAGCGTGTGCTGCCCGGGGTGCGTCTGGCCTCCGAGCTGTGCTGGGATGGGCTGCGCCTGGTCCCGGCGCAGGGAGGCGCGCGGGTGTGTCCCGGCGCGGAGATGGAGGAGAAGGCCTTCCAGCGGAAGGCGTCGGTTCTCAAGGGCTATGTAGCTTTGCTGGCGGCGCGGCGGGGGGAAGGCCCCCTGGCGCTGGAGGAAGGCGCCCTCCCCGAGGGGGAGGGGCCGGACGCCCTGCTGGCCGTGTGGTACAGCCGGGCCAGAGAGGCCGCCGGACAGCGGGAGCGGCTGATGGCCTATTACAACGCCTTTGGCGCCCTGCCCGGCGGATTTGCCCGGGTGAGGGAGCATACGGCGGCCTTTCTGGGCCGGGAGCTGGCGGAGAAGCTGCTGGGGTATGTGCGGGATGTCCGGGAGGAGGAGGGGGACTTGGCGGAGAAAAGCCGCCCGGGCCGGCTGCCCTCCCCCTGGCCCCAGGAGGAGCTGGAGGCGGTGGACCGGGCTGTCCTGCGGGCGGCGGCGGAGGGGTTCTCCCGGTGAGGCCGCGGGCAGGAAGGGAAAATCCAGGTGAGGGGGGATAGTATGGAAAAATTATCCAAACAGCTGGAGTATTTCATCACCAGCCTGGCGCTGGTGGGGATGGGGCTGCTGCTGTACTTCATGAACGGCAGCGTCAACACCTATACGGTGCTGCACTTCAGCCTGTTCCAGATGATGCAGGGCATTCTGCTGCTGATTTGCGGGCTGCTGCTGGCCTACCAGGCCTATATGGCCCGCAAGGGCGCCGGGAGCGGGGAGAGCGGGGAGGCCTCCGCGCCGCCGGAGCAGGCGGGGGCGCGGCAGGAGCGGCAGGACGCCGTGGACAGCGTCAACGCCACCATGATTTTGGTGGTGGTGGCGGTGCTGGTGGTGGGCTACTATATGTTCACCATGCGGACGTCCGCGGAGGTGGCCGGCGCGGTGGCCCCGCTGCACATGGTCATCGGCGTGGTGGCCTTTATCCTTTATGCCTGCATCGAGCGGTGGTGGGCCATGCAGCTGGCCGCCGGCGACGGCCAGGCGGCCAGCGTGTGCAACCTGATGGTACTCAATAAAATCGGCGTGGCCGCGCTGATGGCGGATATGATTACCTCCTTCACCGGCCTGTTCAGCGTCAGCCTGTACGCCGACTATATGATGTGGGGCCTGTGGTTCTATGTGGCGGCTATGGCGGCGGTCAGCGTGGCCGTCAAAGTTCTGCGCCACGGCGGGGAGATGAGCTTCCGGCTGTATATCCTCCTGCCCGCCTACTACTCCGGCGGGAAGGAGGGCAGCGGCGCGCTGAACTGGCTGGAGCGGAACACCGGAATCTCCATGCGCTCGCTGTGGAGTCTGAAGTTTGTCAAGATGACCCTGCCCGCCTGCGGCTTTGCGGTGGTGGTCCTGCTCTGGCTGTCTACCTGCCTGGTGCAGGTGGAGGCCAATCAGCAGGGGGCCCTGTACCGGTTTGGAAGCCTGTCCCGGGAGGATATCCTCCAGCCCGGCCTGCATTTCAAACTGCCCGTCCCCTTTGAGGAGGCGAGGCTGTACAACGTTATGCAGCCCCAGAGCATGATTGTGGGCTATGAGGGGGACGTGAACAACAAGAACAACCTGTGGACCCGCCCCCACGAGGGGGAGGAGCAGGCGCTGCTGCTGGGCAACGGCAATGAGCTGGTGGCCATCAACCTGAAAATCACCTACCGAATCAGCGACCTGTATACTTACCTGACCGCCTATGCCGACCCGGCCAGCGTGCTCAACGCCAAGGGCTATGAGATTGTCATGGACATGACGGTCGGCACGGACATCGACACCATCATCAGCGAGGACCGCAGCGTGCTCTCCCACCGCATCGAGGCGCAGCTGAAGCAGTATGCCCGCCAGGCCGGCCTGGGGCTGGAGGTCATGAGCGTGAACTTAGCCAGCATCCACCCGCCGGTGGCCATCGCCGATGTGTATCAGAGCGTGGTCAGCGCCGGAATCCAGAAAAAAACCGCCATTCTGACCGCCGAGGGGCAGGCCCTGGTGGCCCGGGAGGGCGCCGCCGCCCAGCGGGAGATTGCCATCAACGACGCGGGTATCCGCCGGGACGAGCGCATCTCCGCCGCCAACGCGGAGGTGGAGGAGTACAACGCCGGCATCGAGGCCTATCTGCTGGACCCGGAGTCCTACCGGCTGGTGAAGTATCTGGACACCTTTGAGACGGTGATGGCGGGCCGGAAGAAGTACCTGGTGGACCCGGACGTGGACGTGGGCAGCCTGTACGGGAACTTCGGCATCGCCGGCACTCGCTGGTTCGAGGACGTGATGGAGGGCGCGCAGGCCGCCGGGACCGGGGCGGAGGACGCGGCCGCCGCGGCAGGGGAGGTAAATTGAGATGAAAAAAACTGGGATAATCAAGTGGCTGTTCGCCCTGATGGTGGTCGCAATCATCGGGTTTTTCGGCTTTGTGTTCAAGGTCAACGAGGGGGAGTGCGCCGTGGTCACCCGCCTGGGCGCGGTCCGGGCGGAGATTACCCAGGCGGGGATGTACCTGCGCCTGCCCTGGCCCTTTGAGGACGTGCAGATTCAGGACGCCCGGAAGCGCTATCTGGACTCCGGCTATTTGGAGACCCTGACTCACGACAAGAAAAACGTGATTATGCAGACCTACACCATTTGGAGCATCGCCGACCCTCTGAAGTACTATACCAGCGTGGGGGATACGGCTCTGGCGGAGACCTATCTGAGCGACCTGATTACCAACGCCAAGAACGGGACCATGGGCAGCTATGATTTGTCCACCCTGGTGTCTCTGAACGAGGAGAACATCAAAATCGGCGAGATTGAGGAGAAAATTTTAGACGAGGTGCGGCCCCACGCCCTGGAGCAGTACGGCATCGAGGTCCACGAACTGCGCATCAAGCGGGTGGGCCTGCCCGCCACCAATGTGCAGAGCGTCTTTGCCCAGATGCAGGCCGACCGGCAGAAGTACATCGACCAGCTGTTGGCCGAGGGCGAGCGGGACGCCCAGATTATCATGAGCGAGTCTGATGCAGAGGTGGCCGCCATCGTGGCCGAGGGCCGGGAGAGCGCCGCCAACATCAACGCCCAGACCGAGCGGGAGGTGGCCTCCATCTACGCCCAGGCCCACAGCCAGGACCCGGAGCTGTATGAGTTTTTGCAGAAGCTGGCCGCGCTGGAAAACTCGGTGGATGAGAATACGGTCATGATTATTGACACGGACTCGGCCCCCTTCGATGTGCTCTATGAGAGCGACTGAAGGGCGGTGCGGGGAGATGAAGAATTCGGATCAGTTTATCGCCATTGTCAATACCGCCATCCGCTACTGCAAGTGGCTGATTGTGATTTTAGTGGTGCTTATCTGCTGCTCGGGCATCCGGGTGGTCAACAACCACGAGGTGGCCGTGGTGCTGCGCCTGGGCCGCCTGGTGGGGGACACCCGGGAGGAACAGGTCCACGAGCCGGGGCTGCTGCTGGCCTTTCCCTATGTGATTGACGAGGTGATCAAGGTCCCGGTGGGCAAGGTGCACGAGGTGTCCATCACCACCCACAGGGGGGTGGCCGACCCCACCTATGCGGACATCGAGTCCACTGGCTACATCATCACCGGGGACGAGAATATCCTGCACATCGACGCCACCCTGAAGTATAAAATTTCCGACCCGGTGGAGTACGCCCTGTACAACAGCGACCCGGCCACTGAAATTAACGGCGTGGTCAGCGGGGTGATGACCAGCTCGGCCGCCTCCAAGAGTGTGGACGGCCTGCTCACCGACCAGAAGGAGAGCTATGCAAACGAGGTCATCGCCCGCTCCCAGCAGATTCTGGACGGGCTGGAGATGGGGGTGTCCATTGTGAGCCTGGAGTTTAAGAGCATCGCGCCCCCGGACTCCCTGAAATACCACTTCGACCAGGTCAACGCCGCCTCGGTGGAGAAGCAGACCATGATTCAGCAGGCCAACCAGTACCGGGAGAAGGTGGTCCCCGAGGCCCGGGCGCAGGCCGACGCCCTGGTGGCCGAGGCCCAGGTGGCCCAGTACGACCGCATCAACAAGGCCAACGACCAGGTGGCCGAATTTAACGGCCTGCTGGCGGAGTACCAGGCCAACCGGGACGTGGTCTACCAGCGGGTGTTCC
>CASECK010000087.1 GCA_949286295.1 uncultured bacterium
TGTAAACGGACGGGAGAAACCCTTATTTCCGCTTGGAGCGGTTGATGGCGGACAGGATGGCCCGGAGGGGAGCCAGGTTGATATTGTGGGACAGGCCCACGCCCCAGTACTTCTTGCCGTCCCGCTGGTCCTGGAGCAGGAGATAGGCCACGCCCTGGGAGTCGTAGCCGGTGGTGATGGCGTGGGACTTATAGTCCAGGAAGGTGTAGTGGGACATCTTCTCGTCCTTGATGGCGGTGAAGAAGGCGTCAATGGGGCCGTTGCCCTGGCCGGACACCTCGAAGATGGTGTCGGTGTGCTGGAGGGTGCCCTGGAAGGACACGTGGGAGTGCCCCTCCCCGTCGATGGTCTCGGTAAAGGCGTGCCGGAGCAGCTTGTAGGGCTCCCTGACCTCCACATACTCCTGCTGGAACAGCTCGTTGATGCGCTCGGGGCTGATTTCCTTCCCCACGGCGTCGGTCTCCTTCTGGACAATGGCGCCAAACTCGGGCTGCATGGATTTGGGCAGGTCAAAGCCGAAGCTGTGCTCCATCACATAGGCCGCGCCCCCCTTGCCCGACTGGGAGTTGATGCGGATGATGGGCTCATACTCCCGTCCCACATCCGCCGGGTCGATGGGCAGATAGGGAATCTCCCAGTAGTCGGAGCCGGACTGCTTCATGTACTGAGTGCCCTTGTTGATGGCGTCCTGGTGGCTGCCGGAGAAGGCGGTGAACACCAGCTTGCCCGCGTAGGGCTGCCGGTCGCCCACCGGCATCTTGGTGCACCGCTCGTACATCTCCTTAATCTTGTTGATGTTGGAGAAGTCCAGCCTGGGGTCGATGCCCTGGGTGTACATATTCATGGCCAGGGTGACGATGTCCACGTTGCCGGTGCGCTCGCCGTTGCCGAACAGGGTGGCCTCCACCCGCTCCGCGCCGGCCAGCAGGCCCATCTCGGCGGTGGCCACCCCGCAGCCCCGGTCGTTGTGGGGATGCAGGGAGATAACGGCGCTGTCCCGGGAGGGCAGCTTGCGGATGAAGTACTCCAGCATATCGGCAAACTGGTTGGGCATACAGTTCTCCACGGTGGTGGGCAGGTTCAAAATCACCTTGTTCTCCGGCGTGGCGTGCAGGTGCTCCAGCACCGCCTGGCAGATGTCCACGGCGTAGTCCATCTCGGTGCCCATGAAGGACTCCGGGGAGTACTCAAAGCGCAGGTCCATTCCCTCCTGGATGAGGGGCTGGGCCATCTCATAAATCAGGTCGGCGGCGTCGGTGGCAATTTTGGTGATGCCGTCGGTGTCCATATGGAAGACCACCTTGCGCTGGAGGGTGGAGGTGGAGTTATAGAAGTGCAAAATTACGTGTTTGGCGCCCTGAATCGCCTCAAAGGTCTTGCGAATCAGGTGCTCCCTGGCCTGGACCAGCACCTGGATGGTCACGTCGTCGGGGATGTGCCCCCCCTCAATCAGCTCCCGGCATATCTCATAGTCGGTCTCGCTGGCGGAGGGAAAGCCGATTTCAATCTCCTTGATGCCGATGTCCACCAGGGTGTGGAAATACTCCAGCTTCTCCTCCATGTTCATGGGGTCCACCAGGGCCTGGTTGCCGTCCCGCAGGTCCACCGAGCACCAGACGGGGGCCCTGGTGATGGTCCGGTCCGGCCAGGTGCGGCCCACAATCTTCTGGGGGCGGAAGGGAATGTACTTTTTAAATCCGGGTTTCATGCTGTCGTCCTCCTTATCCAAAAATCCCGCTCCGCCTGATTCGGCCGCGGAGCCGCGCCGCAGCAGGGGATAGAAAAACGCCCCTGACTGTCGTAGTCAGGGGCGTGAAGCTCACGCGGTACCACCCTGGTTCGGCTGCCGGTCACCCAGGCAGTCCTCAAGGCCTCTAACAAGGCCGCGGCCGGTAACGAGGCCATCCGTCCCGCCCTACTTGCCTTCAGGCGGCCTGCTCAGGGGCCAGTCATCCACAGCGGCTCCGCGCGCCGGCTCGCACCATCCGCCGGCTCTCTGAGCGGGAGAGCGCTGTCTTTTTCCCCGTCCTTGCATTTGCTTGTGAGCTATTGTAGCCAAAAGCGCCCCGTTTGTCAAGTGCGCAGGCGAAAATTTCCTCCTCTCCGGCCGCTATCCTTTTTTCCCCTGCTGTGATATACTGTAAATAGTGGCGTCACACTTCCGGAGCGCCGCGCGCCGCGGCGGGAAAGGACCTATTATGCTGCTGCACTATTACAAGGAGGCCCAGAAGCTGGCCAACAAAGAGCGCCGGGCCTGCGTCAACTACGGCCTGTACCCCTATCTGCCGGTGCTGGACGAGGCCCTGCCCGCCGACCGGGCCATCCACACCCAGGACCTGGGCCTGGTGAATATCCCCGCCCAATTCATCGCGGGCACCAAGACCGCCCAGCGGACCAACGCCTTCGCCCGGAACTTTATGCCCCTGCTGGGGGAGAAGACGGAGTTTGCCGAAAAGTGGATGCACCTGTGCCAGGCCCACCTGGACGTGGGCATCAATCAGCCCATCCGCGCCTATGAGTATATGCACCGCTACTATGTGGCGGAGGGCAACAAGCGGGTCAGCGTGCTGAAATTTTTCGACGCGGTCAGCATCCCCGGCCAGGTGACGCGCATCCTGCCCGAGCGCACCGGCGAGCCGGAGATTGAAGTCTACTACGAGTTTCTGGACTTTAACAAGGTCAGCACCATCAACTTCATCGAGTTCTCCCACACCGGGTGCTACGCCGACTTGCAGCGCCTGATGGGCAAGCAGCCCGGCCAGCGCTGGAGCCAGGACGAGGAGCGGGCCTTCTCCACCTTGTACTACCGCTTCCTGTCTGCCTACCGGGCCTGCGGCGGGGAGAAGCTCACCTCCACCGTGGGGGA
>CASECK010000088.1 GCA_949286295.1 uncultured bacterium
TCTGCGGCTATTATACCACAGCTCCGGGAAAAATCCAAACCCCGTCCCCGCGCCCGCCGGCCCGGGATAAAATTCGGCACAATGATGGAAAAACTCTCCGGAACAACGCGCAACCTATCAAGAACACCGAAAAGATAGCCCTTTGTCCTGTGAATTGAAGAAAAATTTGAACTTTTCTCAATTTTTCGACCATTTTGCAGTTGAAATTCCGGCCGGTTTGGACTACAATGATAGCCGCGACAATCGAGGAGGGGTCCCATGTGCTGAACATCGTGCTGGTGGAGCCGGAGATACCGCAGAACTGCGGCAATATCGCCCGGACCTGCGCCGCCACCCGCAGCCGCCTTCATCTGGTCAAGCCGCTGGGCTTTGACATCAGCGACCGGGCGGTGAAGCGGGCGGGGCTGGACTACTGGCCCATGGTGGACCTGCGGGTGTATGAGAGCCTGGAGCACTTCCTCGCCGCCAACCCCCAGCCAGACCTGTGGCTGGCCACCACCAAGGCCCCCCGGGACTATACCCAGGCGCGCTTCCGGCCGGACTGCTGGCTGGTGTTCGGCAAGGAGACCGCCGGACTTCCGGCGTGGCTGCGGGCGCGCTACCGGGACCGGTGCCTGCGCATCCCCATGCGGGAGGACGCCCGCAGCCTCAATCTGGCAAACTCCGTGGCCATCCTGACCTACGAGGCCCTGCGGCAAAACGGCTTTCCCGGCCTGTCCGGGGTGGGGGAGATGGCCGGTCCGGTGTGAAGCCCAATTTCTGAACTCTTTTGACAGAAAGGAGCCAACGAAATGAACTATAACAAAAAGACGGTCCGGGACATTGACGTCAAGGGCAAAAAGGTCCTGCTGCGCTGCGACTTCAACGTGCCCATGGCCAAGGACGGCAGCGGAGCCATCACCGACGACAAGCGCATCCGGGCCGCCCTGCCCACCATCCAGTATCTGCTGGAGCAGGGGGCGGCCGTCATTGCCTGCTCCCATATGGGCAAGCCCGCGGCCACCTATGAGAGCTATGTGAAAAAGCAGACCGAGAAGGGGAAGGACCCGGCCAGCCTCACCCGGGAGAAGTGGGAGCAGTCCCGGAAGGAGCTGTCCCTGGCCCCGGTGGCCGCCCGCCTGAGCCAGCTGCTGGGCAAAGAGGTCATGATGGCCGCCGACGTGGTGGGCCCCGACGCCCGGGCCAAGGCCGCCGCCCTTCAGCCCGGCCAGATTCTGCTGCTGGAGAACACCCGGTTTGAACCCGGCGAGACCAAGAACGACCCCGCCCTGGCCCAGGCCCTGGCCAGCCTGGCCCAGGTGTACGTCTCCGACGCCTTCGGCGCGGTCCACCGGGCCCACGCCTCCACCGCCGGGGTGGCCGCTTTCCTGCCCGCCGTCTCCGGCTTTTTGATTGAAAAGGAGCTGGACATCATCGGCGGCGCCCTGGCCAATCCCAAGCGCCCCCTGGTGGCCATCTTGGGTGGCTCCAAGGTGTCCTCCAAAATCGGGGTCATCAACAATCTGCTGGAGATTGCCGACACCATCATCATCGGCGGCGGCATGATGTTCACCTTCTCCGCCGCCCAGGGGGGGAAGACCGGCGCCTCCCTGCTGGAGGCCGGCTGGGTGGACTACGCCCGGGAGATGATGGACAAGGCCGCCAGCAAGGGCGTGAAGCTTCTGCTGCCTGTGGACGCCGTGTGCGGGGACAAGTTCGACGCCAGTGCGAAGACCATGGTGGTCAAGACCGGCCAGGTGCCCGACGGCTGGATGGGCATGGACATCGGCCCCGAGACGGTGAAGCTGTACTGCGACGCTGTGAAGAACGCCGGCACCGTCATCTGGAACGGCCCCATGGGCGTGTTCGAGTTCCCCGCCTTCGCCAAGGGCACCCAGGCCGTGGCCGAGGCCCTGTCCAAGACGGACGCGGTCACCATCATCGGCGGCGGGGACTCCGCGGCTGCCGTGCAGCAGCTGGGCTACGCGGAGCAGATGACCCACATCAGCACCGGCGGCGGCGCCTGCCTGGAATTCATGGAGGGCAAGGAGCTTCCCGGAATCGCCTGCCTGCTGGACAAATAAGCGGAGAAGCAACCACCGGCCGGGTGCGCGGCCTATCATAAAAATTGATTTGGAAGATTGGAGAGACGTCCGATGAATCGTCGTTACCGCAAGACCATTATTGCCGGAAACTGGAAGATGAACAACACCCTGTCCGAGACCCGGAGCTTTGCCGAGCAGCTCAAGCCCATCATGCCCCGGGGCAAGTGGTGCACCGTGGTGCTGTGCGTGCCCGCCACCAACATCCAGTCGGCCGTGCGCCTGTTCAAGGACTGCCACATCGCCGTGGGGGCCGAGACCTGCCACTACGAGCAGAAGGGGGCCTACACCGGCGAGATTACCCCGGCCATGATCAAGGAGGCCGGGGCCAAGTATGTCATCATCGGCCACTCCGAGCGCCGCCAGTACTATAACGAGACCGACTTCACCGTGAACAAGAAGGTCCACGCCGCCGTGGAGGCCGGCCTCATTCCCATCATCTGCGTGGGCGAGAGCCTGGAGCAGCGGGAGATGGGAGTGACCATGGAGCTGATCGCCTATCAGGTGAAGTGCGCCCTGGCCGGCCTGGCCCCGGAGAAGGTGCGCCATGTGGTCATCGCCTACGAGCCCCTGTGGGCCATCGGCACCGGCAGGACCGCCACCGCCGGGCAGGCCGGCGAGGTCTGCCAGGCCATCCGCACCGTCATCCGCAAGCAGTACGGAGCCCATGTGGCCCGCTCGGTCACCATCCAGTACGGCGGGTCCATGAACGCCAAGAACGCCGCCGAGCTGCTGGCCCAGCCCGACGTGGACGGCGGTCTGATTGGCGGCGCGAGTCTGAAGGCGGTGGAATTTGTGCAGATTATTAACGCGGCCAATCAGGAGTAAGAAGCGCGATTACCCGCCGGCCACGTCGGGCTGAATCAAACTCACCCAGTACAAGCCCGCTGGGCGGGCTTGCACTGGAGAGGAGGAGCAAGGGAGCGCCCGGAGAAATGCCCGCTGAGGGCATTTTGGAGGGAGCGGACTTTGCTCCGACGAGGACGGCGGTCTGATTGGCGGCGCGAGTCTGAAGGCGGAGGAATTTGTGCAGATTATTAACGCGGCCAATCAGGAGTAAGAAGCGCGAAAGCCGCTGCGCGCCGCCCCGGCGGGGCGCGCAAAAAAGTGTGCAGTTCAAGAAGAAAGGGTCACAATGAAAACACCTACCACTTTGATTATTATGGACGGATTTGGCCTGGGCGCGCCCGGCCCCGGCAACGCGGTGGCCAACGCCCCCACGCCGAATCTGGACCGGATTTTTGCCGAGTGCCCTGGCAGCAGGCTGTCCGCCTCCGGGCTGGACGTGGGCCTGCCCGAGGGGCAGATGGGCAACAGCGAGGTGGGCCACACCAACATCGGCGCGGGCCGGGTGGTATTCCAGGACCTGCCCCACATCAGCCGGGACATCAACACCGGCGCCTTTTTCCAAAACCCCGCCTACCTGGAGGCCATGAGCAACTGCCGGGAGTGGGACTCGGCCCTGCATCTGATGGGCCTGCTGTCCGACGGCGGGGTCCACAGCCACATCAGCCATCTGTTCGCCCTGCTGCGCATGGCCAAGGAGCAGGGGCTGGAGAAGGTCTATGTCCACTGCTTCCTGGACGGGCGGGACGTGCCCCCCACCTCGGGCAAGCGCTTTGTGGAGCAGCTTCAGGCCAAGCTCCAGCAGCTGGGCGTGGGGCAGATAGCCACCGTCATGGGCCGCTATTACGCCATGGACCGGGACAAGCGCTGGGACCGGGTGCAGAAGGCCTATGACGCCATCGCCTGCGGCCAGGCGCCCTACGCCCCGGACCCGGCCCAGGCGGTTCAGGACTCCTACGGCCAGGAGGTCACCGACGAGTTCATGCTCCCCGTGGTCTGCGCCAAGGACGCCCAGCTGCGGGACAACGACTCGGTTATCTTCTTCAACTTCCGGCCCGACCGGGCCAGAGAGCTCACCCGCTGCCTGGTGGACGAGGACTTTGACCAGGTGGAGCGGAGGGGCGGCTTTATCCCCGTGGACTTTGTGTGCACCACCGAGTACGACGCCACCATGCCCAACGTGTCGGTGGCCTACCCCCGGCAGAAGCTGGAGAACATCTTCGGCGAGTATATCTCCAAGCTGGGCCTGACCCAGCTGCGCATCGCCGAGACGGAGAAATACGCCCACGTCACCTTCTTCTTCAACGGCGGCGTGGAGCAGGTGTTCGAGGGGGAGGACCGCTGCCTCATCAACTCCCCCAAGGTGGCCACCTACGACCTTCAGCCGGAGATGTCCGCCTTCGAGGTCACCGAGGAGGCGGTCAAGCGCATCCTGAGCGGGGCCTACGACGTCATCATCCTGAACTTTGCCAACTGCGACATGGTGGGCCATACCGGCGTGTACGAGGCCGCCTGCAAGGCGGTGAGCACCGTGGACCAGTGCGTGGGCAAGGTGGTGGAGGCCACCTCCAAGATGGGGGGCATCTGCCTCATCACCGCCGACCACGGCAACGCCGAGCAGATGATGGACGCCGGCGGGGCCCCCTTCACCGCCCACACCACCAATCTGGTGCCCTTCTATATCGTGGGGGCCAACGTGAAGCTCCGGGACGGCCGGCTGTGCGACATCGCCCCCACCATGCTGGACCTGATGGGCCTGGAGAAGCCGTCCGAGATGGACGGCCAGACGCTGATTTTGCAGTAAGCGCGGCCGGGGTCTGGGCCGGCGGAGACCTCCCGGCTTCTCCAAGCCCATCCACCCCGCCCACAGGGCGGGCGGCGCTGCGCGCCGTACCAGTGTTTTGCCGGGGGCAAAACACTGGGCGCAGGGCGAATTCACTTCGCCCGAGCATGGAAAAAAGAGGGTTCCCAAACGGGCCTGCCCGTTTGGGAGACCTGGAGAAGCCGTCTGAG
>CASECK010000089.1 GCA_949286295.1 uncultured bacterium
GCCGGTGACGATGAGGGCCGCGCCCACGTTCTGGCCGGCGATCTCCTTGTAATTATCCAGCACATTGGCGTCCATGACTACCTGTAAATTCTTGAAGCAGGAGCCGTCGTTGAGCTCGATAAACCCAAAGGTCTTCATGTCACGGATGGTACGGGCCCAGCCGCAGACGGTGACCGTCTGTCCGCCCAGGGCCTCCTGGTCCGCGAAGATCGCGGCAATGGTGGTGCGCTCCATAGTCGTTTTTCTCTCCAATCGTAAAAGGATAGTTTAGAACAGAACAAAAGCCTGCCGTTTTTACACTCGACAGGCTTTATTATAATGCCCTTTTCCCGGTTTTACAAGAGTTTTCCCGGGATTTTCAGCTTCGTGACATAGGCCGAACTTGACAGGGCGGCCAAAATTGTCTATAATGGAATCAGAAAGAGGCACTGCCGGACACGGTCAGCCCTAACTAGTCATTGAAGTGATCGCCGTACTTTGGAAGGGTGCCGGCGGTCACTTCTTTTTATAGTCCATAATGAGGCCTATAATACCAACAACGAGAATACCAATCTGAATCAAGTCAGAGTATGTAACCATTGGGCAGCCCCCCTTTCGTAAGATCGGAGGGCAAAGAGGCTGCCCTCCATCCGGAGGGCTGACCGCAACGTCCAGCAGCGCCGCTTATAAGATACCATAAAATAGAAAACCGCGCAAGTCTCCCTAAGAAACAGTGGCAGTCAGGCAAAATGCCTGACTGCCGTTACTTTTTCTGTCATTCCCGCTTTTCAATACGCACCACCAGGGCGGTGCGGTCGTCGGTGGCGTCCACCGGACTGTGGGTGATGAGCGCCCGGGCCAGGTCCTTCGGACTGGCGCCGTCAAACTGCTCCAGGCGCTGCTTCAGCCAGCCGTCCTCCCCGGGGCCGCAGATGCCGTCGCTGACCATGAGCACGCAGTCTCCCGGCCCCAGGCGCAGGGTGAAGTGGTCGCAGGAGGCCCCGTCTCCCTCCGCCAGCCCGGCGGGCAGGGAGGCGCCGGTGAGCCGCTGCACGCTCCCCCCTTTTTTGACATAGGTGGGGGCGGCCCCCAGCTTATACAGCTCTCCCTCCCCGGTGAACAAATCGATGTGCAGCAGGTCCACGGTGGTAAAGCCGCCGGTCTCCTCCCCCCGCAGGGCCAGGGCGGAGGCCAGGGTGGTCAGGGCGTGGCCGGCGGATACCCCGGCCTGGAGCAGCTGTTCCAGCAGCCGGACGGCCAGGGAGCTCTCCCGGTTGGCCTCCGGGCCGCTGCCCATGCCGTCGCACAGCAGCAGGTAGAGCTTGCCGTCGGCCCGCTTGAAATAGGTGCCCGCGTCGCCGCTGACCGTCTCGCCGTTCTTCTTCTGGGCGGCCACGCCGGCCACCGCCATCAGCGGCTCCTGCTGGAGCAGGGAGAGGGCCTGCTCCCCCTGAGTCTCCACCCGGAGGGGGACCCCCAGGACGACGGCCAGGTCGGCCATGCGGCTGGGCCGGGTCAGCTGGGGGCAGTCGGGCCCCTCGGCCTCCACCCGCAGCAGCCCCCGGCCGTCCCGGTACACCGCCGCGCGCACGTCCAGCCCCAGCTCGGCCAGCCGCTGGCGCAGCCGCCGGTCCCCGATGGTGTCCGGGGCCAGCTCCCGGCTGAGCTCGGCGGCGGCCTCGCCCAGCAGGTCGGACAGCTGGGCGTACTGCCGGCATACGGCGGCCCGGCTCTCCCGGATGCGGGCGCTGTACTGCCGGCGGTAGAACAGGGCGGCCAGCTCCTCGTTCACCGCGGCCACAAAGGCGGGAAAGCGGACGCACCGGTCGGCGAAGTGCCGGGGGAAGTCCCCGGGTTCCGCCCGGCCCCGCTCCACCATGGCGGGGGTGGCGTCGTTGAGGGCGTTGAAGGTGGCGCTGTACTCCCGCTGCCAGCAGCGGTCCCGCAGGGAGCAGCTCCGGCATTGGCGGCTGGCCGCCCGGTCAAAGACACAGGAGATGTCGTTGTCGTTGTCCGGGGGGCGGAAGGCTGAGCGCAGGCAGTCGCACAGGCTGCGGAAGGCCCGGGCGGTGTGCTCCAATTTCAGCCGGACCAGCCGCTGGGCCTGGGTGTCCGCCGGACCGGCCGCCTCCGGGGCCAGCCAGACCCCCGCCCGGCGCAGCGGCCGCTCCGGGAGGAGGA
>CASECK010000090.1 GCA_949286295.1 uncultured bacterium
TGGCCGCCGGGGTTTTAGCGGGGCTGGCGCTGATGGCCGTCCCTGGGGGAGCGGACATCGCAAAGGGCTATATCAGGCCCTGGGGCGATATTTTTCTCAACTTGCTGAAATTTATTGTGGTGCCCATTGTGGTCTTCTCCATCGCCGCCGGGGTGATTTCCATGCAGGACATCGGCAAGGTGGGGGCGGTGGGGGGCAGGACCCTCGTCTACTATATGTGCACCACCGCCTTTGCCGTGGTGCTGGCCCTGTTCCTGGCCTCGGCGGCCAAGGGGGCGGGGATATTCCCCAAGCTGAGCACCGCCGGGCTGTCCTACCAGCCGCCGGAGAGTCAGGGCATCATGGAGGTGGTCGTCAACCTCTTCCCCTCCAACCCGGTCGCCCCTCTGCTTAACGCCTCCATGCTCCAGGTCATCGTCATTGCCCTGCTGCTGGGCTTTGGGATTTTGCTGGCGGGGGAGAAGGGACTGCCGGCCGCCCGGGTGGTGGAGAGCTTCAACGAGGTGGCCATGAGAATCATGGACCTGATTATCCGCCTGTCCCCGGTGGGGGTGGCCTGCCTAATCTGCCCGGTGATTGTGGAAAACGGGCCCAGCATCCTGGGCAGTCTGGCGGCGGTGCTGGCGGTGGCCTACGTGGGCTATCTCGCCCACGCGGCCCTGGTGTACTCCAGCACGGTAAAACTCCTGGCCGGCGTGTCCCCCCTGGAGTTTTTCCGGCAGATGTCGCCGGCCATGATGATGGCCTTCTCCTCGGCCTCCTCAGTGGGCACCCTGCCCTTTACCCTGGAGTGCTCGGAACGCCTGGGGGCCAGGCGGGAGATTGCCAGCTTCGTGCTGCCCCTGGGCGCCACCATCAATATGGACGGTACCGCCATCTACCAGGGGGTCTGCGCGGTGTTCATCGCCACGGTCTATGGCATTGACCTGAGCCTGGGGCAGATGGCCACCATCGTCCTTACCGCCACCCTGGCCTCCATCGGCACCGCCGGCGTCCCCGGGGCGGGGATGGTGATGCTGACCATGGTGCTTCAGAGCGTGGGCATCCCGGTGGAGGGCATCGCCCTGGTGGCCGGCATCGACCGGGTCTTTGATATGGGGCGCACCACCATCAATATCACCGGCGACGGCGCCTGTGCCGTCATTGTCTCCAAGTTGGAGGAGCGCAAGGCCGTCCGGGCCTCCGCCCAGCGGAGCTGAGGGCGGACGGGAGGGGGCGGGACCGTACTCCGGTCCCGCCCCTCTTGATTGGGCTGGGAATTTTGCCGAAAAGGGGCAAAAAGTGGGGGCGGAATTGTGGAAGATGGAAAATTTCAAAAAAGGATTGCAGGTCCGGTGAAATTTTTGTAAAATAGTACTGTATCTTTGTCAGGAAGTGGCCCGTGCGCGGGCCACCGTCATTTTACGAAAGGCGGTGCGGGCCCATGGAGCTGCTGAAGCGGCGCATCCGGGAGGACGGCGTGGTGAAGGGGAGCGATGTGCTCAAGGTGGACAGCTTTCTGAACCACCAGATGGATATTGCCCTTTTTGAAGAGATTGGCAAGGAATTTCAGCGGAGATTCGCCGGCTGCGGCGTGAACAAGATTCTGACCATCGAGGCCTCCGGCATCGGGATCGCTTGTATCACGGCGCAGTTTTTTCACTGTCCGGTGATTTTTGCCAAAAAGAGCCAGACCAAAAACATCGCCGGCCAGGTGTACACCACCAAGGTGGAGTCCTTCACCCACGGCCGGGTGTATGACGTGATTGTCTCCAAGCAGTTTTTGGGGCCGGAGGACCGGGTGCTCATCATCGACGACTTTCTGGCCAATGGGGCCGCCCTGGAGGGGCTGACCGACCTGGTCCGCCAGGCGGGGGCCCAGTTGGTGGGGGCCGGAATCGTGGTGGAGAAAGCCTTCCAGCCCGGCGGGGCGCGCCTGCGGGCCCAGGGGATTCGAGTGGAATCTCTGGCGAAGATTAAGTCCATGTCTGAAGAGACCGGCGTGGAGTTTGAGGACTGAGGCGGCGCAAGAGAGCGCCCGCCAGAGATTCCAGGGGGCCCCATCGCAGATGGGGCGGCCGGCCGGCCGTGAATTCGCAGGCCGGCAGGGCCGGAGAATTCCCGCAGGCGGAATTAACTTCCGCCAAGGGGTTCAAAGAAAAGGGACCCGTAAAATGGGACATTTTGCGGGGAATCTCTGGCGAAGATTAAGTCTATGTCTGAGGAGACCGGCGTGGAGTTTGCGGATTAAGACCGGAAGCCTCCGGTTTTAATATACTCCCTGAGAGGAAAGGAAACGACCAATACCAAAAGGAGGACAAGCAACAGTATGAAGAAGATTCTTGCGATGGCTCTGGCCCTGGCCATGAGCCTGTCCCTGGCCGCCTGCGGCGGAAACGGCGGAAACGGTGGCAGCGGCTCCGGCTCTACCGGCGGCTCCAGCTCCGGCAGCGGCGCTGACGGCAGCTCCGCCGGCGGCGACTTCAAGGTGGGCGCCATCTACATCAACAGCCGGGACGACACGGCGGGCTATACCTACGCCCACCACCACGGCATCACCACCGCCATGGAGGAGCTGGGGCTGGATCCGGCCACCCAGCTGGCCATCGTGGACAACGTGGCTGAGGAGTATGACCAGGTGGCCGCCGCCGCCGACACCCTGATTGGCGAGGGCTGCGATATCATCTTCGGCATCTCCTTCGGCTATATGCAGGCCCTGGCCGACAAGGCCGAGGAGAACCCCGAAGTGATTTTCTCCCACGCCACCGGCTATATGTCCAACGAGACCAACTTCAACAACTACTTCGGCCGGGCCTATCAGGCCCGCTACCTGGCCGGAATCGCCGCCGGGCTGAAGAGCCTGGAGATGGGCAACAATAACATCGGCTATGTGGCCGCCTTCGGCCGCTCCTATGCCGAGACCGCCTCCGGCATCAACGGCTTCGCCCTGGGCGTTCAGGCCGTCAACCCCGACGCCACCGTCTATGTGAAGGAGCTGGGCGCCTGGGCCGACGAGGTCAACGAGGCCGCTTTTGCCCGGGAGCTCATCGAGTCCTACAACTGCGGCGTCATCTCCCAGCACTGCGACTCCGCCCAGCCCCAGATTGCCGCGGCGGCGGCCGGCGTGTTCGGCTGCGGCTATAACTCCGATATGACCGCCGACGCCCCCAACGCCCACCTGACCGCCGCCATCTGGCACTGGAATGTGTACTACCACACCGCCATCGAGGCCGCCATGACCTGCGGCGGCGCCGAGAATTTCGTCACCGCCATGGACGGCTCCGCCTACTACGGCGGCCTGGCCGAGGGCTTTGTGGGCGTCTCCCCCCTGAATGAGTTCACCGTGGTCACCGGCACCCAGGACGCCATCGAGCAGGTCACCGAGCTGATTGTCTCCGGCCAGTGGGATGTGTTCACCGGCACCAAGCTGCACATCACCGTGGACGAGAGCGGCGCGGCCACCGTGACCCAGGAGGCCGCCGACCTGCGCTGCGACGGCTATGAGTACTCCACCGCCGAGGCCGCCCTCGTCGAGCGCGACCCCGTCATCGTGGCCGCCGGCGGCCCCTCTGTGGAGGACAGCGTCATCACCGGCAGCATGAACTACTTTGTGGAGGGTGTGGAGGACGCGTAAGTCCGAGACCCCAGGTTTCTTCTCAGCGCTTGACACAGAAGGAGCCGGCCCGGCCGGGCCGGCTCCTTTGCTCTTTTTGACAGACGCATGAGCTGCGCCCCCGCCCCGGCGGCGGAGGCGGACCTC
>CASECK010000091.1 GCA_949286295.1 uncultured bacterium
GGAGGTGCCCCGGGAAAAAGCTTTAGATTCAAGCAACGAGCGAAGCGAACTACTAACAGCGGGTCACCAGGAATGCGAAACTTCCGTTAGAATGGTGGTTGCCCGTTTACGGGCTGTAGGGCAAGTGATGCGAGAGAAATAAAAATCAGTGCGTCTTAAGACGTATGCCGGTAATAGGCCCTTATAGGGCCAACTCAAGCCACCGGCTTAGCCGGTGGTTATGATTGAAGCCCTGCTGCTTGCGCAGGGCCTGAATCTTACGGCCGAGTTCTGTTTGCAGCGGCACGGCGCTCACCTCCGAAAAGTCGGTTAGATACCCATATTCTATTTTACTGATGGATTTAAGGCAACGGACGATAAGTAACAAACGGAGGGGGAGGCGCACCGGGTGGGCTTCCAGGCGGCGGGAGATTTTTCGGTCATACCCCCGGGCCTGTCCGCATAGGTATGGGACAAAGGCTGGTGAGAGGATGGAACAGGAGAGAAGGGCCCTCGCCTACGAGCAGGCGGCGCAGGTGCTGCCCGCCCGCCTGCGGCGGGAGGCATTTGCCCTGCCGGAGGAGGCGCGGGCCAGGGCGGAGGAGCTGCGGCTGCGGGCCGGCTGGCCCATGACGGCGCTGCTGCCCGAGGGAGAGCGCTCTCTGGGCGGCCCCCCGGTGGAGGAGCGGGAGCTGGAACAGCTGGTGGAGATTGCCAGCCGCGCCTCGGTCCACGCGGTGCTGGACCAGGTGCGGCGGGGCTATCTGACGGTGGAGGGAGGCCATCGAATCGGCCTGTGCGGCAGCGCGGACCTGCGGGAGGGGGAGATACACGCCCTGCGGACCCTGTCCGGGGCCAGCATCCGCGTGGCCCGGCAGGTGCGGGGAGCGGCCGCCCCGGTGCTGGACAGGCTGTGTCCGGCCGGGCGGCTGGGGGACACGCTGATTTTGTCCCCACCGGGGCTGGGGAAGACCACCCTGCTCCGGGACCTGATTCGGTCGGTGTCCGAGGGGGAGGGGTGCCTACCCCTGCGGGTGTGCCTGGCCGACGAGCGGGGGGAGGTGGCCGCCCTGTATGGGGGAATTCCCCAACTGGAGGTGGGCCGCCGCACCGACGTGGCCGAGGGGTGCCCCAAGGCCCAGGGGCTGATGCTCCTGCTCCGGGCCATGAATCCCCAGGTGCTGGCGGCGGACGAGATTACCGCTCCAGAGGACGTGGCCGCCCTGGCCGCGGCGGCGGGCTGCGGGGTGACCCTGCTGGCCACCGCCCACGGGGAGGGCCGGGACGACTTGCTGCGCCGCGGCCTGTACCGCCCGGTGCTGGAGCAGGGGCTATTCCGGTTCCTGGTCCGAATCCGGCGGGAGGGGGCGCAGCGCAGCTATGAAGTGGAGGAGCTGAGGTAGAATGATACGGCTGATTGGCGCTGTTTTGGTGGCGGCGGGCGCCGCCTGGCTGGGGTTTCAGGCGGCGGAGGAGCTGCGCCGGCGCAGCCGGGCAGTGTCGCAGATGGCCAGGGGACTGGCTCTGCTGGAGCGGGAGCTGGAGCTGTCCGCCCCCCCTCTGCCCAAGCTGCTGGAGCGGGCGGCGCAGCGGAGCGCCGGCCCGGCCCGAATCCTGTTCGAGGGCTGCCGGGAGGGCATGGAGCGGCTGGACCAGGAGGAGTTTGCCAGTCTATGGAGCCGCCTGACGGCCCAGCGCGGGGAATTGGGGGCGGAGGGACAGGCCCTTCTGGTCCCTCTGGGGGACGTGCTGGGCCGGTACGGCGGTCAAGCCCAGATTCAGGCTCTGGCCGCCGTGCGCCGGCAGCTGGAGGAGCTGGCCGCCCGGGGGGAGGAGGAGCGCCGCCGCCGGGGCCGGGTCTATCAGGCCCTTGGCCTGTCCGGCGGAGCGTTTTTTGTGATTTTGCTGCTGTAAGCGCCGGGGAGCGCATACGAAAGAGGGTTAGCATATGGATGTGGATCTGATTTTCAAGATAGCCGCCATCGGGATTCTGGTGGCGGTGCTCAACCAGGTGCTCAGCCGGGCGGGCCGGGACGAGCAGGCGATGATGACCACCCTGGCGGGGCTGGTGGTGGTGCTGATGATGGTGGTGCGGGAGATCGCCAGCCTGTTCGAGCTGGTCAAGACCCTGTTTGGCCTGTGATGGAGGCCATGATTCGTCTGGCCGCGGTGGCGGTTACGGCGGTGATTCTCAGCGGAG
>CASECK010000092.1 GCA_949286295.1 uncultured bacterium
TTCGCCGCCGGCGACGGGGCCGGCGTCACCCGCGGCCTGGCCCAGGCGGGGGCCTCCGGCGTCCAGGCCGCCCGGGCCATCGCCGGGCGGCTGGCCTGACCGCCGCCGCCTTGCAAAATTTTTGCCTCCTTGCAATCCTCCCCTGTTCGCCTTCGTAGACAGGGAAATTATTCCGTCATCCCCCATGCACTTTTTTATACACCCGCCCCCCGGGGCGGGCCGCCTGCAATCCCCGCTGATTGCAAGCTCTTTCCACATTATCCACAGGGTTTTCCACAGTCCCCCCTGTTCAGCCCCCGTTCAGAAATATGCATTTTCAGTTTCCATAACGTCTGTCAAGGGAAAATTTTTCACAAATTTTACATCCCCTTCATTTTGCAGGAAATGATGCTTCCCCGCCCATTCTGAGAGGAGTGCGCCCCATGCCCATCCAGACTGACACCATCGCCGCCCTCTCCACCCCCCCGGCCAGCGCCGCCATCGGCATTTTGCGGCTGTCTGGCCCCCGGGCGGTGGAGATTGCCCAGGCCTGCTTTCAGCCCTTGGGGCGCAAGCCTCTCACCGGCCACGCCCCCCGGACGCTGGTCTATGGCGACCTGCTGGACCGGGAGGGGCGGGCCATTGACCGGGTGCTGTGCACCTACAGCCGGGGGCCGGCCAGCTACACCGGGGAGGACACGGCCGAGCTGCAGTGCCACGGCTCCCCCCTGGTGCTCTCCCTGGGGCTGGAGGCCCTCTTCGCCCAGGGGGCCAGGCAGGCCGGCCCTGGCGAGTTCACCCGGCGGGCCTTTCTCAACGGCCGGCTGGACCTGACCCAGGCGGAGGCGGTGGGCGACCTGCTGGAGGCCTCCAGCCGGGAGGGGGCGCGCCACGCGGCCGGCCAGCTCACCGGGGCGCTGTCCCGGGAGATTGCGCGCATCTACTCCGCCCTGGTGGACGTGATGGCCCATTTTCACGCGGTGCTGGACTACCCCGACGAGGACATCGACGCCTTCCGCTTAGAGGAGCTCTCCCGCATCCTGGCGCAGCAGGGGCAGGCGCTGGACGGACTTCTGGCCACCTGCCGCCGGGGCAGGCAGCTCACCCGGGGGGTGCGCTGCGCCCTGGTGGGCCGGCCCAACGCGGGCAAGTCCTCCCTGCTCAACGCCCTGGCCGGCTATGAGCGGGCCATCGTCACCGACATCCCCGGCACCACCCGGGACACCCTGGAGGTGAGCGTGGAGCTGGGGGGCGTGCCGGTGCGGCTGATTGACACCGCCGGACTGCGGGAGAGCGCCGACCCCATCGAGCGGCTGGGGGTGGAGCGCAGCCGCCAGGCCATGGAGCAGGCCGAGCTCATCCTGGTGCTGTGGGACGGCTCCCGCCCGGCCGCCCCGGAGGACGGCGCGCTGCTGGAGCAGGCGCTCCAGCTGGCCCCCGCCATCCTGGTCCACACCAAGGGGGATTTGCCCCCCGTCCCCTCCCCCGCCGTCCCCGCTCTGGACCCCATGCCCCGGGAGGTGACTGTCAGCGCGAAAACCGGCCAGGGGCTGTCAGAGCTGGAGGAGGCGGTGGCCGCCCTGTTCCCGAAGCCGGAGGACATCCCCTATGGCCAGCTGCTCACCAACCAGCGCCAGGAGCAGGCCGCCCGCCGGGCCCGGGAGAGTCTGGGCCGGGCCCAGCAGGCCCTGGAGGCCGGGGTCACCCCGGACGCCCTGCTCACCGATGTGGAGGAGGCCCTCGGCGCCCTGGGGGAGCTGACCGGGCAGTCTGTGCGGGAGGACGTCACCGACCGCATCTTCTCCCGGTTCTGCGTGGGAAAATGAGCCGCCCCAAACCGCGGGGCGGACAAGCTGACTTGAAGGATGAGGACAAGGACGCCTATGCTGTATGCTGAACATCTGACCGCGCCCGCCTGCGTGGAGGCGGTCAAAAACAACATCATCCTGGGGGACACGGTGCAGGCCCTGGGCAAGCTGCCCGACGGGTGCGCCGACCTGATTTTCGCCGACCCCCCCTACTTCATGCAGACCCAGGGGGAGCTGCTGCGCAGCGACGGCAGCAAGTTCGCCGGGGTGGAGGACAGCTGGGACAAGTTCAGCGGCTATCAGGAGTACGACCACTTCTGCCGGCTCTGGCTGGAGCAGTGCCGGCGGGTGCTCAAGCCGGACGGCGCTATCTGGGTGATTGGCGCCTTTCAGAACATCTACCGGCTGGGCTACCTCATGCAGGAGCTGGGCTTCTGGATTTTGAACGACGTGGTCTGGTCCAAGCCAAACGCCGCCCCAAATTTCGGCGGCACCCGCTTTCAAAACGCCCACGAGACCCTGCTGTGGTGCGCCAGGGACCGGCAGTCCAGGTACACCTTCAACTACAAGACCATGAAATACCTCAACGCCGGCAAGCAGGACAAGAGCGTGTGGGACATCTCCATCTGCATCGGCGGCGAGCGGCTCAAGGGCCCGGACGGAAAGAAGGCCCACTCCACCCAGAAGCCGGAGAAGCTGCTGGAGAAGGTCATCCTCTCCTCCTCCCGGCCGGGGGACCTGGTGTTGGACCCCTTTTTCGGCACCGGTACCACCGGCGCTGTGGCCAAGCGGTACGGCAGGAATTTTCTGGGTATCGAGCGGGAGGCGGAGTATGTCCGGCTGGCCGAGCGCCGGCTGGCCGGCGTAACAGACCAGTCTGACCGAATCTCCAACCTGGCCCTGGAGGTCAAGCCCCCCAGGGTCCCCATGGCCCGGCTGATTCGGGAGGGGTATCTGACCCCGGGGCAGCCGCTGTACGACGCCACGGGCGCGGCGGTGTGCACCGTCTTGGCGGACGGCCAGGTCACCGACGGCCAGGATACCCTGTCCATCCACAGGATGAGCGCCAAGCGCCTGGGGCAGGTCAATCACAACGGCTGGGACTTCTTCTTTGTGCGCCGGGAGGGACGGCTGGTGGCGCTGGACCGCCTGCGCTATCTGTGCGCCGGAGCGGAGGGCGCGTGACATTTCAAAGACAGCAAAAGCGCCCCCGAGGGGGGCGCTTTTGTCTGTTCTCTATCCTTTTCTCACGCCAGGGCCGCGGTGATAATGGCCATGGAGTAGACCTCCTGGGCGTTGCAGCCCCGGGACAGGTCGTTGATGGGGGCGTTCAGGCCCAGCAGGATGGGGCCGTACGCCTCGAAGGAGCCCAGCCGCTGGGCAATCTTATAGCCGATGTTGCCCGCGTTGATGTCGGGGAAGATGAAGGTGTTGGCATAGCCGGCCACCTTGGACTGGGGGCACTTGGTCTTGGCCACGTTGGGGGAGACGGCGGCGTCGAACTGCAGCTCGCCGTCCACGGGCACGTCGGGCATGGCGGCCTTGGCCTTCTCGCAGGCGTTGCGCATCTTGTCCACATCCTCCCCCTTGCCGGAGCCGAAGGTGGAGTAGCTCAGGAAAGCCACCTTGGGGTCCACGCCGAAGATGCGGGCGCACTTGGTGGTCTCCACGGCAATCTCCACCAGCTCATCCTCGGTGGGATTGATGTTGATGGCGCAGTCGGCCATGGCCAGCACGTCGTTCTCGCCGGTGGCGGAGGGGCGCACCAGAATAAAGCAGGAGGAGACGATGCTGTTGCCCGGCTTGGTCTTGACCAGCTGGAGGGCGGGGCGGACGGTGTCGGCGGTGGAGTAGGTGGCGCCGCCCAGCAGGGCGTCGGCCTCTCCCATGGCCACGAGCATGGTGCCAAAGTAGTTGCCCTTTTTCAGCATATCCCGGCACTCATCGGCGGTCATCTTGCCCTTGCGCAGCTCCACCATCCGGGCCACCATGGCCTCCATGTTCTCATAGCGGGCCGGGTCGATGATGATGGCCCCCCGGATATTAAAGCCCGCCTCCTCGGCGGCGGCCTGAATCTCCGCCTCGTTTCCGATGAGGATGGGGGTCAGGAACGTCCCGGACAGCAGCCGGGCAGAGGCCTCTAAAATCCGGGGGTCGGTGCCCTCGGTAAAGACGATCTTCCGGGGATTCGCCTTCAGGATTTCGATGAGCTTTTTAAACATCAGCTTTTCCCTCCAAATCAAAATGGGCGCGCGGCGCGCCTGTTCCTGGTCATTATGGTAGCATCTCCCGCCCCAAAATGCAAGTGCCCCGTCACAGTTTTCCCCCGCCGGGCGGGGCCATCCGCCAGGCGGGGAAAGTTTTTTCCACTTTCCTCTTTACGGGAGGTATTGGTTTCCGGTATACTATACGTTGTGTATTGAGCGCCCGCCGGCCGGCGGGCCACCCAAAGGAGAGATTGCCACCGTGAACGAAGAATTTTCCCGCACCCTCTCCCTGCTGCGGCAGGAGAAGGGGGTCAGCCAGCGCACCGCGGCCGGCGCCCTGGGCATCTCCCAGGCCCTGCTGAGCCATTATGAGAACGGCATCCGGGAGCCGGGCCTGCCCTTCGTGGTCCGGGCCTGCGACTACTACGGCGTGTCCGCCGACTTTCTTCTGGGCCGGACCCTGAGCCGGGACGGCACCACCATCGCCGCCGGGGAGCTGTACGACCTGAGCGACGAGAAGGGCAACTCCCTGAAGGGCAGCGTGCTGGCCATGCTGTCCAAAAAGCTGCTGGTCAACTCCACCGGCGCTCTGTTTGACCTGCTGTCCAAAACCGGCAGCCGGGAGGCCATCCAGGCCGCCGCCAACTACCTGTCCACCGCCGTCTATCAGGTCTACCGCCGCCTGTATCAGGCCAGCCCCAGCTATACCCCCGATTTCTTCTCCGTCTCCTCCCGCCGCTTCCAGGCCGGCCTGGCCGACGCAGAGATGACCTGCTCGGCGGCGGAGCTGGAGGAGGCTCTGGCCGCCCATGTCAAGGAGAAGGGCCCCATGCCCGGCATGGACCACGAGGCCCTCAGCCGGGACTACCCGGTGCTCTACCAGTCCCTGTACCAGGTCATCCACGGCGCCGGCGAGCGAATCAACGCCCTGGTGGAGCGCCGGGGCGGGAAGTGACCGCCGCCCCTCTGATTC
>CASECK010000093.1 GCA_949286295.1 uncultured bacterium
AAGGTGGAGAAGGCGTTGCCGAAGTCCTGGACGGGCAGATAGGCGAAGGCGTCGATCTTGACGGCGGCGGCAAAGGCGGCCATCACGTTGACCCCGAAGGAGTTGACCAGCCCCTGCACCATCAGGATGCCGAAGTTCATCACCGACTGCTGCACGCAGGTGAGCAGGGAGTAGTGGATGATGCGGCCCAGCTCTCCCCGCCGGAAGGTGCAGTGCTCCCGCCCCAGGCGGAGGAGCGCCACCCGCCTCCAGCAGTAGAGCGCAATCCCGGCGGCGGACACCCCTTGAGCCAGCACCGTGGCCCCGGCGGCTCCCGCCACCCCCCAGCCCAATCCCAGCACGAACCACAAATCCAGTCCGATGTTGAGCAGGGTGGACAGGGCCAAAAAGACCAGGGGAGCGGTGGAGTTGCCCACCGACCGCAGCAGGCAGGCGAAGTAATTGTATAAGAAGGTAAAGCAGACCCCCAGCAGCACCACCCGCAGATAGGCGTAGGTGTCGTCCCAGGCCTCCGCCGGGATACGCAGCAGGGTCATCACCGGCTCCAGCAGCAGAAGCACCCCCACATTGAGGATCACCGCCACGGCGCCGATGAAGAGGAAGGAGAGGAAGAGGCAGCGCTTCAGCTCCTCCTCCCGCCGGGCCCCGTGGAGCATGGACCACAGAGCCCCGCTGCCCATACACAGCCCCAGCAGCACCGAGGTGAGGAAGGTCATCAGAGTAAAGGAGAAGCCCACCGAGGCCAGGGCGGAGGGCCCAAGGGCCCGGCCCACGATGAGGGTATCGGCAATGTTGTAGCACTGCTGCAGCAGGTTGCCCGCGATCATGGGCGCGGCAAAGTACAGCATGGGCCGGGTAATGCCGCCCCGGGTCAGATCAATCTGCATGGTCATTCCACATCCCTTTCCAGGGCATGATAGCAGGCCCGGGGAAAAAATACAAGAGTGGCCTTGCCTTTTGAGCCAGGAAACGATAAGATAAGATGTGCAAAAAAACCGTGCGTTTTTAACCATTTCGTGCTATACTACATATTCGAACTTACTTCATCCGGAAAGGATGCTGACCATGCGAAAAGAGATCCTTTTGCCCGCCATTGCGGTGGTGGGCGGCGGGGCCGGCTTCGCCCTGCGGCGCTGGGAACTGGCCACCGCTTTTGAGGCGGACACTGGCCTTCCCATCTCCGGCGCTCCCGCCACCATGGCCCTCATCGCCCTGTCGGTGGTGGTGGCTGCCGTGCTGCTGATCCTCAGCTTTATGGGGAAGTATCCCCGATTCAGCGGCTATGACCAGGCTTTTTCTGCCAAGGACAACACCCTGTATGCCATGGCGGGGATACTCTCCGGCTTCCTGCTCATCGGGGCGGGCGGTCTGATGGCCTATGACTTTGCCACCGGGGCCAATCCCATCTACACCCGCCTCATCGTGGCGGTGCTGGCGGTGGCCTCCGGCCTGTGCGTCATGTCCACGGTGCGGGACAATTTTAAAGGGGAGAACAAGGGCAAGTACAGCGTGCCCCTGCTCATCCCGGCCTTTGCCTTCTGCGTGTGGCTCATCGCCGCCTACCAGGTGCGGGCGGGGGACCCGGTGCAGCTGGACTATGTGTACGAGCTCTTCGCCATCATCGCCGGCCTGCTGGGGCTCTACTT
>CASECK010000094.1 GCA_949286295.1 uncultured bacterium
CGGCACAGGTCGATCTGCCCCTGGATGGAGAGGCTGTCCGCCTTGTCCACGGACTGCCTGGCGTAGATCGCGTCCAAGGCGGACACCTCCTTTCCTAGACTATGCGGCTGGAGCGGTTATCGTCCACGGGTGCTCCCCGGCGGCTCCTGAACCGTCTGCCAGCGTGAGCGCAGCGCCCGGAGGCAGGCAGTATGGAGGTGGCACAGGATCTCCTCCCTGTCACCTATGGATGGATGCCGGTGGATGATTTTCATGAAAACCTCCTTTTGAGTCGGAAATCATCGGCTGTGCCACAATCTCTTCCAGGATGTCCAGCCGGATGTGGACCATGCGGGGCGAGCCCTCTTTTCGCTTGACCGCATTCGCCCGGTCTTTTTCGTGCAGGGCCAGAACGCCCGCGGCTTTTAGCTCACGGCTAATTTTATTTCGGGTGGTGCCTTGGTATCCCTCCTGAGCGGAGAAAAACGTCTCTAAGAGAATCAGAGGAACGAAAAGATCATTCCCCCGGATCAGCGCATGGGCAGAATCCAGCTGCTTCAGCTTCTTGACCAGTTGAGGGAGAGGTTACAGATTGGTACCCCTTCCCAGGTCAGGCCCTGCTGAGCCGCGAACCTGACCTCCTTCATTGCCCACCTCCCTTCTCTCCGTCCACTTGAAAATCCGAGACTTCGACAGAGGGGATCGCCTTCGCCTTGGCAATCTCGCTCAGAGCCGCCGCGTTGCTTTCTGTCGAACACGAAATGCACAGAAAAGCACAGGGCAAGCAACCTGTTTACCCTGTGCCAGCGTCTGCCCCCAAGGACTTGAACCTGTTGGGGAAATATCCACGTCCCACTGGATGGGTTCCATCCCCAGGGAGCGCACGGCGCTGATGGAGCTGTCGTCGTAGTCCCCGTAGGGCAGGCGGACCAGAGTGGGCCGCACGCCGGTGAGGGCCTCGATTTTGTCGTTGCAGGCGTTCAAATCCGCCACCACCTGTTCGGCGGACAGCTGGGGGTAGTGGGCGTGGGTGTTGGAGTGGTTCATGACCTCGTGGCCGGCGCCGGCCAGGGCCTTGACCGATTCGGGATATTTGTCCGCCCACTCCCCCACCACAAAGAAGGTGGCGGGAATCTGATACTGGCCCAGGATGTCGATGAGCTGCTGGGTGTCCTCGTTGCCCCAGGCGGCGTCGAAGCTGATGGACACCAGCTTCTGCTCCCGCTGGACGCAGTAGATGGGCAGCTGGCGGGCGGAGGCCGAGGCCCCCACGGCGGCGGGGTAGTTGACCACGTAGAACATCAGCGCGGCCAGGCACAGGCACGCCGCCCCCTGCCACCAGGACCGGCGGATGCAGTAAAACCGGAAGGAGGAACGTTGGCTGGACATCGCTACCATCTCCACTTCTCAAGCTACCCCCACTATATGCGCGCCGGCAGGGGAGATATGCGGCGGGCCGCCTCCGGCGATTCGACGAAATTGCTCCCTCCGGGCGGGAGAGCGGAAATTTGGGTTGACAAATGGAAAAAAGGAGGGTATAACTACATATAGACCCACAAATTTTCCGAAGACACAAGATATTGGAGGAGAATGGGATGCCAGTCAGAGAAATCAAAAAGAGAAACGGGGAAGTCGTTCCGTTTGATGAATCCAAAATCTACAACGCCATCTACGCCGCCAACAAGGCCGTCAAGGACGAGCCCATGGCCGGCATCGACTTTGAGTATCTGACCAAGAAGGTGTGCGCCGCCATCGAGGGGGAGACGTGCACTGTGGAGCAGGTGCAGGACATCGTGGAGTCCATGCTCATCCGGTACGACTATGAGAAAACGGCCAAGGCCTATATTCTCTACCGGGCCGAGCACGCCAAGATTCGCGAGGCGGAGTCGGACCTGATGAACATCTACAACGAGCTGACCTATTCCGAGTCCAAAGACGCGGACATCAAGCGGGAGAACGCCAACATCGACGGGGACACCGCCATGGGCACCATGCTCAAGTACGGCTCCGAGGGGGCCAAGTACTATGTGGACAACTATATCCTGCCCAAGGATATCGCCAAGGCCCACATCAACGGTGACATCCACATCCACGACAAAGACTTCTATAGGCTCACCGAGACCTGCTGCCAGATTGATTTGATCAAGCTGTTTGAAAACGGCTTTTGCACCGGCCACGGGTTCTTGAGAAAGCCCCAGTCCATCATGAGCTACGCCTCTCTGGCCTGCATCGCCATCCAGGCCAACCAGAACGAGATGCACGGCGGCCAGTCGGTGCCCAATTTCGACTGGGCCATGGCCGGGGGGGTGGCCTGCACCTTCGAGAAGGAGTACTTCGACGCCCTGGCCCAGGCGCTGGCCTTCCGGCTGGATATCCCCTATGACGAGGCCGTGGAGACCGCCAAAAAGCTGCGCGGCCAGCTGCCCGCCCCCACCATCAGCGGCGCCGGGGCGTATGAACAGGTGCTGGCCAAGTGGTACGACGAGGCCCTTGAGCGCTTCGGCGTGGACAAGCAGGCCCTGCTGGAGTGCCACAGAAAGGCGGCCAAGACCGCCTATATCAAGACGGACAAGGCCACCTACCAGGCCATGGAGGCCCTGGTCCACAACCTGAACACCATGAACTCCCGGGCCGGGGCGCAGGTGCCCTTCAGCTCGGTGAACTACGGCACCGACACCTCCCCCGAGGGGCGGATGGTGGTGAAAAACCTGCTGCTGGCCACCGACGCGGGGATGGGCAACGGGGAGACCCCCATTTTCCCGGTGCAGATATTCAAGGTCAAGGAGGGGCTCAACTACAACTCCGGCGACCCCAACTATGACCTGTTCAAGCTGGCCATCCGGACCAGCGCCAAGCGCCTGTTCCCCAACTTCAGCTTTATCGACGCCCCCTTCAACCTGCCCTTCTACAAGCCCGGCGATTATAACACCGAGGTGGCCTATATGGGCTGCCGCACCCGGGTGATGGCCAACCACCACGACCCCAGCAAGGCGGTGACCTGCGGCCGGGGCAACCTGAGCTTCACCTCCATCAACCTGCCCCGCCTGGGCATCGAGGCCCGCCGGGACACCGAGGTCTTTTACCGGAAGCTGGACGAGATGATGGAGCTGGTGACCAGGCAGCTGCTCCACCGCTTCAAGATTCAGTGCTCCAAGAAGGGGAAGAATTACCCCTTCCTCATGGGGCAGGGGGTGTGGATCGACTCGGACAAGCTGGGCCCCGAGGACAGCGTGGCCGAGGTGCTCAAGCACGGGACCCTGTCCATCGGCTTTATCGGCCTGGCCGAGACTTTGAAGGCCCTGACCGGCAAGCACCACGGAGAGAGCGAGGCCGCCAGGAAGCTGGGGATGGAGATTGTGGGGCATATGCGGGCCTTCTGCGACAGAAAGTCGGAGGAGACCGGGCTGAACTTCACCCTGCTGGCCACTCCGGCCGAGGGGCTGAGCGGCCGCTTCGTCCGCATCGACAAGAAGAAGTACGGGGTGATTCCCGGCGTGACCGACCGGGACTACTACACCAACTCCTTCCACATCCCGGTCTACTTCCCCATCAGTGCGTTCACCAAGATTGAGATTGAGGCCCCCTACCACGCCCTGACCAACGCCGGGCACATCAGCTATGTGGAGTTGGACGGGGATACCTGTAAAAACCCCCAGGCCTTCGAGGAGATTATCCGCTGCATGAAGGAGAACGGTGTGGGATACGGCTCGGTAAACCATCCGGTGGACCGGGACCCGGTGTGCGGCTACACCGGCGTCATCGACGACGTATGTCCCCGGTGCGGCCGCCGGGCGGGGGAGCCGGTCAGCATCGAGCGGCTCAATGAGCTGCGCAAGAAATATCCCAATATGCCAGTCCCCTATGACTGCACACACTAAACGAAAAAGGAGATATGAGAGATGAACACATTGGTGAAGAACGTCAACGGCCAGGTGGGAGAAGGCCTGGATTTTGAGCGCATCCGCCGGATCACCGGGTATCTGGTGGGCACCCTGGACAGGTTCAACGACGCCAAGCGGGCGGAGGTGCAGGACAGGGTGAAGCACAGCACGGCCAGACGCGATGAGCGGGCGGCCAGCTGAGAGCCTGAATCTGTGCGGAACGGAGCCGGAGTCCATCGTGGATGGACCCGGCTTCCGCTTCGTGGTGTTCACCCAGGGCTGTCCCCACCACTGCCCCGGGTGCCACAACCCCCAGTCCCACCCCTTTGAGGGGGGGTACCGGGCGAGCGTGGACGAGCTGTTTGAGGCCATCCGGGAAAATCCGCACCTGGCGGGGGTGACCTTCTCCGGCGGAGAGCCCTTCTGCCAGCCGGCCCCCCTGGCCCTGCTGGGGCAGAGGGTGAAGCGGGAGCTGGGCAAGAGCGTGATGACCTACACCGGCTACACCCTGGAGCAGCTCCAGGCCATGGAAGACCCGGTGGTCCAGGCGCTGCTGGAGACGACCGATATCCTGGTGGACGGCCGGTATGAGCAGAATCTGCGGGATTTGACGCTGCTCTTCCGGGGCAGCGAGAACCAGCGGCTTATCGATATGAATGCCACCCGGGCGCGGGGCCAGGTGGTCTTGCTGGACCTGGAGTATCTGTGAAAAAAGAGGGCCGGGACCCGTCTGGGTCCCGGCCCTTCTGCCGGTCAGGAGAGCGGGGCGCCGGCTCAGTAGCGGCGCACCACGGCCACCACCTTGCCGATGATTTCGGCGGCGGCGCCGTCGATGGGGTCGTAATCGGGGTTCTCCGGCAGCAGCCAGAGATGCCCCTCCCGCATCTGATAGGTTTTCACGGTGGCCTCATCCTCGAACAGGGCCACCACGATTTCGCCGTTGCGGGCCTCCTGCTGCCGGTGGACCACCACCAGGTCGCCGGGCAGAATTCCGGCCCCCAGCATGGATTCCCCCCGGACTCGGAGGGCGAAGTGCTCGCCGGACAGGCCTTGGGTGTCGAAGGTGAGGTAGTCCTCGATGCACTCCTGGGCCAGGATGGGGGCGCCGGCGGCTACGCTGCCCAGTACGGGGACCTGGTTGGCGTGGGGGTCCTCCTCCTCGGCCACCGGACCCACGGCGGCGCCGGGCAGGGAAATAGCCCGGGTCTTGCCCTCGGCCTTGACGATGACGCCGGCCTTCTCCAGCCCCTTCATGTGAAAGTGGACGGTGGAAGGGGAGCTGAGTCCCACCGCCGCGCCAATCTCCCGGACGGAGGGGGGATAGCCGTGCTGGGCGGTGAAGGCCAGGATGTAGTCGTAAATCTGCTGCTGTTTTCGGGTGAGGTTGCCCATAGTGACAGCTCCTTTCGGGGACGGACAGGAGGGGACGATAAAGATTTGAGATTATTATAACATATGTTCTATTCTATGTCAAACAGATGTTCCAAAAAACTCCCCCACCTGGCGGCGGGGGAGTTTTTTGGAACGTAAAGCGGCCTTACAGCGGGGGCATCTGGGGCTGGCCCGGCTGGGGCTGCTGGGCGTAGGCGTCGTAGAACCCGGCCTGCGCCACCGCGGTATAGGGGGTCAGCCACAGGCTGAGGGGCAGGGTGACCAGGGTGGGCAGTAGGGCGGCGGGCAGGCTGTTGGATAGCTGGAGCAGCTGATAGTAGCTGTTGGTAAAGTCCCCGGCGGCCGGGCCGAGGGTCACGCCGGACTGGAGGATCAGGAACACCCAGACCGCCGTGCTGAGCAGGATGTTGATGAGCTGCCAGCCTAAAAAGGACAGGTGGAGGCGGAACAGCTCCCATTTCCGGCCCCGCATCATCTCCACGCTGCGCTGGACCGCCATCCCGGGCCCGTCGTCCGGGCGGTCAGCCAGCAGGTAGGGGGCCATGGCGTACCGGAGCATCAGGAGATAGAGCAGCACGGCCATGGGCAGTGCGATGAGAAGGGTGGCCGCCAGCACGGGGAAAACGTGGAACCAGACGGCAAAGACGGCCAGCAGCACACTGGCCACCATCCCGGAGCCCAGGGCCAGCAGCAGGCACCAGCCCAGCAGCCGCAAGTCGATGAGCAGCTGCATGACAATGACCCGCCCGGCCACGGAAAAGCCCTGGAACAGCGCCCCCATCTCCGGCTCCAGCCGCCGCCAGGTCCACAGGGACCAGAGCTGATAGCCAAACCGGACCACCATCAGCAGCAGCGCCACCAGGATAGAGCAGAACAGCCCGGCAAAGCTGAACCCGGTGACCGGGTCCGCGGTGAAGGAAGAGACCAGGTCCGCGGACGCGGACAGGCAGCCGCTGACCAGAAAGAACACCAGGGCCACCGCCCAAAACCGGGGGCGGGGCAGGCCCATGGCCTGCCGGGCCTGACGCTTGAGTTCTCTGCAGTCAATCTCCATATGTGTCCTCCGATTCTATATGATAGTGGTCCGGCCCAGCCTTTCGCCGCCCGGGCGGGCAAGGGCCTGTTTATTCCCACTTGTCCATGACCTGGCGCAGCTGGTCGGCCAGCCGGGCCAGGTCCTTGTTGGCCCGGCCGCGGCTGCGGCTGATGAGGGCGGCCAGCTCCTGGGAGACGTCCAGCAGCCGCTGGTAGGCGGGGCTGGGGGCGGAGGCGCCGCCGGAGGTCTGTTTGCGCTCCAGGACCACGCCTTTTTCCAGCATACGGTTTTCCAGCAGGTCATAGACCTCCCGGTACAGGGGGGCGTGGGCGGCCAGGCCCCGCCGGACCAGCTCCCCGGCGAACCGCTCGGTGACCTCGCTGTCCCCGTGGACCACAAAGACCTGCTCTGGCCGGGGGGAGAAGTGCTCCGCCCAGTCCAGCAGGTGGTCCCGGTCCGCGTGGGAGGACAGGCCCTGGAAGTTGATAATCTGGGCCCGGACGGCAATCTCCTCGCCGAAGAGCTTTACGCTCTTGGCCCCGTCCAGCAGGCGGCGGCCCAGGGTGCCCTCCCCCTGATAGCCCACGAACACCACGGCGCACTCCGCGCGCCAGAGGTTGTGCTTCAAATGGTGGCGGATGCGGCCGGCGTCGCACATCCCGGAGGCGGAGATGATAAGCTTCGGGGTCTTGTCCATGTTCAGAGCCTTGGATTCCTCTGTGGACTGGGTGAGAACCAGCCCGGGGAAGGTGAACAGGTCGTCTCCCCCCTGGAGGACCTGGATGGCCTGCTCGTCCAGATAGCCGTGCAGGTCGCCGGTATAAATCTTGGTGGCCTCCACCGCCAGGGGGGAGTCCACGCAGACGGTGAACTCTGGGACGGAGCGGACCAGGCCCCGGTCCTTAATCTCCCGCAGGAAGTAGAGCAGCTCCTGGGTGCGGCCCACGGCGAAGGAGGGGATGACGATGTTCCCCCCCTGGGAAAACACCTGGTCGATGAGCTTGGCCAGGGCCTCGGTATAGCTCTCCGGGGGCTCATGGTTCCGGTCGCCATAGGTGGACTCCATTACCACATAGTCCGCCCTGTCCACATAGGAGGGGTCCCGGATGATGGGCTGATCCACATTGCCCAGGTCGCCGGAAAAGACCAGCTTTTTGGTCACGCCCCCCTCGGTGGCCCACACCTCGACAGCGGCGGACCCCAGCAGGTGGCCCGCGTCGCAGAAGCGGACCTCCACCCCCGGGCACAGCTGGAAGCGCTGGCCGTATTCATGGCTTTGCAGGAGCTGGAGGGCGGCCTCGGCGTCGGCCAGGGTGTACAGCGGTTCCACCTCCGGGCGGCCGGCGCGCTTGCCCTTCTGGTTTTGCCACTGGGCGTCGCTCTCCTGAATGTGGGCGCAGTCCCGCAGCATGATGGACAGCAGCTGGGCGGTGAGGCGGGTGGCGGCGATGGCCCCCCGGAACCCGCCCTTGACCAGCAGGGGGAGGCGGCCGGAGTGGTCGATGTGGGCGTGGGTGACCAGCACATAGTCAATCTCGCCCGGGGCGAAGTCCAGGGCGTTGCCGTCGTGCTCGTCCCGGCCCTGCTGCAGGCCGCAGTCGATGAGGATGGTCCGGCCGCCCACCTCCAGACAGTGGCAGCTGCCGGTGACCGCGTGGGCCGCGCCGTAAAAGGTCAGTTTCATAGCGCCTCTCTCCTTATTGGGAAGGATGGGAACAGATTGCTTGATATGCCTATTGTACACCCTTTTGGGGGATATTTCTACACCAACCTGCCTGTTGTGTGAAATTCTAATCTGCCAGCAGGCCGAATTGCCGCAGGGCGGACACCACCCCGTCCTCGTCCACCGTGCCGGTGACATAGTCCGCCCGGCGCTTCACAGCGCCGCTGGCGCTGCCCATGGCCACCCCCACCCCGGCGTGGACCAGCATGGACAGGTCGTTCTCGCCGTCGCCGAAGGCCATGGCCTGCTCTGGGCGCAGGCCGAAGTGGTCCAGCAGCGCGTCCATGCCCAGGTCCTTCCCGCCGCCCCGGGGGATGACGTCCAGAAAGTCGGGGTGCCACCGGGTGGTCTCGAGCTCCGGCGCGCGGTCCAGCAGGAGGGACTGGTTGTCCCGGGTCAGAAAGGCGATGGCCTGATAGACCTCCCGCCCCAGGGCCCGGCGGGGGTCGGCCACAGGGGGCATGGGCAGGTGCAGCTGCTCCATGAAGCGGGCGGTGAACTGGTTGGCAAGGTTGAGATAGAGCTCCTGCCGCTCTAAAAAGATACAGGAAAAGGCGCCGGTCAGGGCGGCGGCCACCAGCTGCTCCACCGCCCGGGGTTCCATGGGCTGGCTGCGCAGCACCTGGTCCCCGCAAAAGCAGTACTGTCCGCTGAGGGTGATATAGCCGTCGAAGGGGAAGGCGGCGCGCACCCCGTCCAGCATCAGCGGGTGCCGCCCGGTGGAGAGGAACAGCAGCACCCCCTGTTCCCGCAGGCGCCCCAGGGCGTCCAGCACAGCGGGGGAGATGGCGTGGGTGCGAAAGCTCACCAGCGTCCCGTCCACATCGAAAAAAATAGCCTTGACCATGGCGCGCGACCTCCATAAGGGCAGTATCGCCCTTATTTTACAATACCGGCCTGGGCTTTTCCATATGCAGATCGGACAATCTTCCCCGCCGCCGGCGCATAAAAGCCGCCCGCCCCCTCATAGGATGGAGGGAGGAAAGGGGGTATCGCCATGGCGAACGAAGGGGACAAGGGGCGGTTTGACCTCAGCCACCATATCATCTTAGAGCAGCGGGAGCAGCTGGTGGTCTCCGGGGTGGAGGAGGTGGAGAGCTTTGACGAGAGTGCCATTCTGCTGACCACCGCCCAGGGAGGGCTGGAGATTCAGGGGGAGGGGCTGCACATTGAGAAGCTGTCCCTGGACGGAGGAGACCTGAGGGTGGAGGGCAGGGTGAACGCCCTAATCTATGAGACGGAGCGGTCGCACCGGGGCGGTCTGCTGGGGCGGCTGCTGGGCGGATGAGCGCCGAGACCCTCCGCCAGGGCCAGGCCCTGTGCCAGGCCCTGATATTGGGCGGGGCCATGGGGGTGGTATACGACCTGTTCCGAATCGTCCGGGTGCGGGTGAAGCTCCCCCTGCTGGGGCCCGCCCTGGACCTGCTGTTCTGGCTGGGGGCCACCGGGGCGCTGTTTCTCTGGTCCCAGCAGGCCTGGGGCGGCCAGGTGCGCCTGTACGGGGCCGCCTTCTGCCTGCTGGGCGGCGGGCTGTATTTCTGGTCGGTGAGTCCCTGGCTGCTGAAAATAGGGTACCGGGCGGCGGATTTGGCCCAGCTGCTGCTGGGGATTGTGACCCTGCCGGCGCGCCTGGCGCTGTCCGGGCTGAAAAAAATCAAAAAACTTGTGAAAAACATCTTCCTTTCCGGGGCGAAATGGTATAGAATAGGACGGAAAACAGGACAGTTGGACGCGGCGGCCCTCCGCCGTGCCTGCCGGGAAGGGAGAGAGGACGGGTATGCGCTTCAAACGGGCCGGATTTTTGACCAAAATCGTGGTGCTGGCACTGCTGATTTACCTGGCCGGCTCCCTGCTGGACCTGCGGGGCAGGATTCAAGAGGTGGAGGCCCAGCGCGCCGCCCTGGAGCGGCAGGTGACCGATCAGCGCCTGGAGAATCAGCAGCTGCAGGACGCCATCGAAAACAGCGATGACCCCGCCATGCTGGAGCAGGTGGCCCGGGACAAGGGCTTTGTGAAGCAGGGGGAGGAGCTGTACCTGGACGTGGCCAACTGAGCTGTCCGGCCGGGCGCGCGCCGGCGGAATTATACAAGGAGGATATTTCGGTCGCTTATGGAGTTAGAAGTTGGGGCCGTCCTGGACGGCAAGGTCACCGGCATCACAAAGTTCGGGGCGTTTGTGGCCCTGCCGGAGGGGAAGTCCGGCCTGGTGCACATCTCAGAGATCGCCTATTCCTATGTCAATGAGGTCTCCGACCATCTGCACGAGGGGCAGCAGGTCCGAGTTAAGGTCATTGGCATCGACCAGGCCAGGAGAATCAACCTGTCTATCAAACAGGTGGAGCCCCCTCCCCAGCGCGCCCCCCGTCAGGGGAGCGCCGGACCCCGGAGCGCCGGCCGGCCCCATC